>JBGUPW010000135.1:0-2874 GCA_045130495.1 Ruminococcus sp.
AATAAGCGTATTCAAACTTGTCGATTTCAAGTCCGAAAACGATCATAGAATAGGTGTTTCCTATTCGGTAAGAGTCGGGGAAGGGCAAACGCACATAAGGCGTGCGCGCTTCGGGGGCGAACAGCAGAAGAGTACACGACGTAGCGTATACGGAGCTGACTGTAAAGTTTACGCCTCCGCGAACAGGGGTGGCTCCCTCCACATCATAGTATCCGGGTCTTACCTTGTATCCGCAAATTATGTCTGTGGGCTTTAAGTCCCTTAACATGAACGAATCCCTCCAAGATAGTTCTTCAAAATCATTATAGCACTTTGTAATGCTTTTTTCAACCGTGAAAAGTTGTTTTTTGACACTTCAATGTTGCGAATCATATCATAAAGTGCAAAAAACAACAATATAATATCATAATTGCGCGATAAACGGGAAAGTTTGTATCATATAACATTTTTTTGTCATAAAACTGAATTTTGATGGAAAGAGTGTCACGTTGCCTAAAAATATATGGTAAATCTTGTACATAAAACTATATTGAAACAAAACAATATATATGATATAATAACAACGAATATATAATAAAGGAGTGTAACAAATCATGGTTGTTAAAGATATTATTGATATTTTAGAAGGAGAGATCATCTGCGAGGGAGACCTCGGACAGGAGATCAAAACCGCCTGCGGCTCCGATATGATGAGCGATGTTTTGGCTTTTGTCAAGGATCAGTCGGTTCTTTTGACGGGCTTGGTCAATCCGCAGGTCGTCCGCACGGCAGAGATGATGGACATGGCTTGCATTGTTTTTGTGCGCGGCAAGGTGCCCGATGATTCGATCATCAGACTCGCCGAGCAGCGCGGCATCACCCTTATGAAAACCCGCTACAGAATGTTCACCGCCTGCGGACTTTTGTATACAAACGGACTTTCGGGAGGAACAAAGGTATGAGCAACGCCATTCACCTTCATTACGAGGTGTCGGGCGAGGACTTCACGCGCGCGGGCGAAGCGAGCGGAGCCGTAAAAAAGCGCCTGAAATCCCTCGGTTTCAACTCCGACGCCATACGCCGAACCGCAATAGCGATGTATGAGGCTGAAATCAACATGGTTATCCACGCCGACGGCGGATTCTGCGACGTCGATATCTATCCCGACAGGATCGAAGTTCTTCTTTCCGACCACGGTCCCGGTATCCCCGACGTTGAAAAGGCTATGCAGGAGGGCTATTCGACCGCGCCCGACAACGTGCGCAGCCTCGGCTTCGGCGCCGGAATGGGTCTTCCCAACATAAAAAAATACAGCGATGAAATGCGCATAGAGACCACGATAGGCGTCGGCACCAACCTTTATTTGACCGTAAGGGTAAAAAACTGACGCGCGCCGCGCAGGTCAATCAGCAATTATTTTTCGGAGCAGATCATCATGGAAAAATATTTTCACTCGGTACAGCTTGACGCCGAGCGCTGCTGCGGCTGTACCAATTGTCTAAAGCGCTGTCCTACCGAAGCGATACGCGTACATCACGGCGTGGCAAAGATTTCCTCGGAGCGGTGCATAGACTGCGGCGAGTGCATACGCATTTGTCCGCACCACGCAAAAAAGGCGAACAGCGCGACACTGGAAGAAATCAAAAAATTTGCCTATATCATAGCCATTCCCGCGCCTGCGCTTTTCGGGCAGTTCAATAATCTCGACAGCATTGACGTTGTGCTCACCGGACTGAAAAAGATGGGCTTTAACGATGTTTTTGAGGTGAGCCGTGCCGCCGAGCTCGTTTCGGAGGCGACGCGCAGGCTGATAAAGGAAGATAAATTAAAAAAGCCGATAATCAGCTCAGCCTGTCCCGCCGTTGTGCGGCTTATAAAAATTCGCTTTCCCGAGCTTTGCGGCAACGTTTTGCCCCTGTTCGCGCCTATCGAGGTCGCGGCACGCATTGCGCGGCGTGAGGCGATAGCCAAGACCGGCTTGAAGAGCGAGGAAATAGGGGTGTTTTTCATAACTCCGTGTCCCGCAAAGGTGACGGAGATAAATATGCCGAACTACACCGATAAATCGGCTTGCGACGGGGCGATAGCCGTTTCAAGGATATATCCCGAGCTGGCTCATACTATGGATCACCTCACCGAGGTCGAGCCGCTGGGTCAATCGGGCTTAATGGGAATCGGCTGGGCGACCTCGGGCGGAGAGGCTGCCGCAATGCTCGGCGATAAATATCTTGCCGCCGACGGCATTGAGAACGTCATACGCGTGCTTGAGGAGCTTGAGGACGAGCATATAAGAAATGTTGATTTCATTGAGCTCAACGCCTGCTCGGGCGGCTGCGTCGGCGGCGTGCTCAATGTTGAAAATCCCTACGTGGCGCAGGCGAGGATACAGAATCTCCGCAAGTTTTTGCCGGTTTCGCTCAATCATCTTGAGGAAGGCGAGCTTGAGCAGATGTTGTGGGAAAACGAACTCGCCTACGACGCGGATATTTTCCGTCTGGACAAGGATATATCCAAAGCGATGGAAATGATGTCGCGCATGGAGAGCATCGTTGAGAACTTTCCCGGTATCGACTGTGGCTCCTGCGGCGCTCCCACCTGCCGCGCCTTAGCCGAGGATATCGTTCGCGGAAGGGCAAAGGAGACCGACTGCATTTTCAAATTGAGAGAAAAAATCCAAAATGTTTACGACCAACTGAAAAACACGATCTGATACATTTTATCTAAAATATTTTTATTATCGGATCCGCGCGAAAAACGAGGTAATTATGACTGTACAGGATTTAATCGAAAAGCTTAATCTTAAAATTCTCACCGAGGGCGAGCTCGACCGCGAGGTGACGGATTGCTACGTCGGCGATCTGCTTAGCTGGGTAATGGGCAGGGCTCCGGCAGATT
>JBGUPW010000136.1:0-3533 GCA_045130495.1 Ruminococcus sp.
TTTCTTGTCTGTTCGTCAAAGCGCGCCTTTGTCAGAGAATCGTGATCGGCGATCCACTTACCCGTTTTCAGCAGCCAGCCGCTTGTGTAGTTCATTTCCGCGCTGTCGTGAATCAGGTCGTAATAGGTATCCGCGGAGTAGAACTCCCTGTTTATCTCTTCGCTGTTTTTTTCACCCGAGAAATGCTGAATAGCGGGAACAAACTCCTCAAACCAAATGCGCTTTGCCGCAGCCTTGACCTCCGGATTTTGTGAAAGACGATTCACGATATTGCCGAAGCCGCCTTTGTGTTCGCACCACCAACCGGTGTAATCCTCATAATCCTCGACCTCCAAGCCATTGAGCTCACTCTCGACGCCTTTTGCGTTGCCGAGGGTGTTGTCAAAGTCCCACACGGGAGAAGCGTAGAATTTATATCTTCCCGACTCGTCCGGCTTGTATACAAAGAATACGCTCGATACGCCGGAGTCCCAGTTTTTTCCAAGCTCGTTTACCAGATAGAGCTTAGCCATAGAGTCGATATCTGCAAGCGCAGAAAGCTCATTTTTATCAGACCCTGCCGCTTCATAGAACGCGTCGTATTTTTCAGCGACATAATCTTTTACCTCGTTGTAGCCGGGTTCCTCTTTGGCAACTTCGGGATACTTGATGGACAGCTTTCCGCTGTTTGTGGATGTGAAGTAGTCGGTTAAATAATCGGCGCCCGGATCAACCTCGCACAGAAACGGGAAATCCTGCTTCACCTTACCGTTCGCGTCAAGGTAATCCTCCGCTTCGATATCTCCGACAAGAGAATTCTTACCGCCGTCGATCTTTTCGCACATCTGGTACGAGCCCCAGTAGAAGCCGTTGACGTATAGGTCGACATAGCGTGAATCCGAGGCATACGGCATTCCGACAGCATCGGAGAGGTCGTACAGTATGCGGTTGCGGGAAAGGGAATCGTCCTGATAATTGGCGACAAGGCAGAACTTTTTTCCCTCCTTGATTCCCGCGACCGAAACAGCACTCTCATAATTTACGTTATAGGATTTCTTGGGCTTTTCCCAAGAGGTGTTTCCCCTACCCTTGATTTTCTTGATGGGCGTGTTGTCGATATTTCCGTCACTGTCCAAAATCGCCCCTGTGGCAGTCGCTGTCAGGTGTTTGTCATAGTTTTCGTCCTCATCGTTCAGATAAGTCATCAGATCGGTGCCTTTGCCGTCGGCGTCGCTGTTGTTGATGAAAACAGCCGCCTCGGCATTTGATTTCATAAACCTGAGAGAGAAAGTCTCGTCTTTGACTTTAACGTCATAAGGCTCGGAAACAGTGTAGCTCACTGCCTCGGTCGCCCCGGACGGGATCTCTACACCGTTGACAGTGACCGGCTCAGCGTATCCGTTGTAGATATCCACCGATTTTTCATCCGCAGATGTAGGCAGAAAAAAGTATTTTTCATAGGGCTTCGCTGTTTTGAATTCCTCGTCGTGAACACTTTGCCAAAGGTGCCAAGCCTGAGTGTCATCCGAGCCCGATAACGCATGGACATACAGACCGTCCTTCGTTTCAAAAGCGACAGGGCTAACCTTTGCCTCATCCATTGTTGACTTGACCGGTTCGCTTTTTTGATTGCAGGCTCCCATCACAAAAGCTCCCGAGAGCAATGACGCAGCCAATAACAGAGAAATACGTTTTTTCATCTCAAAACCTCCTTGCATTTTTATAATTACTTGGTAACTATTCACTATTCACTAAATCACAAGACTCCTTCACTAACCGCGGGGAGCAGCACGGCTATTTCGAGATTGCCGTTGCGGGTGCGCAGGTCGTCGATGAAGCTCTGCACGTTGTCCTCGCTTTTCAGCTCGACCTCGTAGCTCAGCTTGTAAAGGCTGCCCATGTTGGTGGTCTTGACGTTGAGCAGCTTGCTGCGCTTTGTGTAGGTATCGAACAGGTCGTCAAACTCATGCGCATAGTTGAGGTCTTCGGGAATGGTGATTTTGAGCTCCCTCACAAGGTCGTCCTTTTCCTTGAAACGCACATAGGTCGAAATTATCATAATGAGCGAGATAACTATCACGAACACCGCCGCCAGAGCGATGTAGCCCTTTGCCGTGGCAAGACCCGTAGCCATCGCGAGGAAAATGCTGACGATCTCCTTTGCCGAGCCGGGAGCGCTGCGGAAGCGAACCAGCGAGAACGCGCCCATTACGGCCACGCCCGCGCCCACGTTGTCGTTGACGAGCATGATGACCATCTGAACGATGACGGGGATCAGCAGCAGCGCAAGCATGAAGCTTTTGCTCTGACGGCTGCGGAAGCCCGCCGCGAAGGCTATGACCGCGCCCAGCGCCAGCGACGCGAGCGAGCAAACGAGATAAACCGAGGCGGTTATCTGATCGGTTGAGGTGTATACAGGTAAAAAGAATGAATCAAGCACAGGGACGTCCTCCTTTGTAATCGCTGAGATGGTTTTTCTTTCTTTCTTCGATGAGCTGATATGCGGTTCCGTATTTTGAGAAGGTGCCGGGGAAAATCCTCATTTGAGCCAGCGCCTCGGTAAGCCAGAGCGGCATTGCGGACAGCGCCTTGATCTCCATTACGCAGAGCCCCGGGGCGAGTATGCGCTCGCCGTAGTCACCCTTTGAGAGGTCGAGGTTTGTGGTGCGGAACCTCACGTTGCGGTCAAAGGTAATGCGCAGCTCGTGGTCTGTCTTGCTGTAGAACGCCGTGCGGTCATAGGCTATGAACACCCTCGGCGCGATGGTTTTGTAGTATTTCATCGCCCAGTCAAGCTCGCGCATGATCTGCGAATCGTCGGGCATTACGCCGTATTTCAGATAGTCCTTAGCTTCGCCGAGCTTCATGGTCTTGCGCCGCTTATAGACCACTCCGTTATACTTCTTTTTGAGCTCGAGAAATACGTTGCTGTCGCGCTTCGGCGTCGAATAGCTTCGCAGCCTGAGCTTCTCCTTGTACACGGGCTTCTCCATCGAGCGGCGGATGAGCCTGTAGTCGTCGGTGTCGAAATAGAGCGAGCACACCGTGCTTTCGCCGTATTCGTCGGGCTTGATATGCTCCGCTATCCTTTTGAGCAGCTCGCGGCGCTGCGCAAGCGTGAGGATGTATTTCTTTTCGGTTCTTTCAAAAACCGTCTGAATCTTCATTTTGAAAACCCCTTTCGTTTGAGATAAGCTTACCGCGTCAACCTTAAAAAAGCCTTCGTACAATATGGCAAGAATCTGCAAGCTCTGGTTGTCGCTTTTAATACCGTAGGTGCGGTCAGCGTCAACAGGATCCACGAAATATTAGGCGGCGTATTCAATATACCTCTTTCAACCGGCACGATCAAAAATATCGTCAGCCGTTGTGCAAAGAAAGTAAAGCCGGCACTTGAACTAATACGTCAAAAGCTTTCTGAAAGTACGTTGGTTCATTGCGATGAAACGGGAACCAACATAGACGGTAAACTTCATTGGGTTCACAATGTTTCAAACGGAAGCTACACATATATGACCGTCAGCAAAAAACGCGGTTATGAAGGCATAAAATCC
>JBGUPW010000137.1:0-25122 GCA_045130495.1 Ruminococcus sp.
CGTCAGCCTTACCTCAATTTATTTGTACAATCTGACGAAAAATCTTACTTCGCAATCCGCACACCGTAATTATGCGGTATTGCCTTAGATTATCAGTTACAAGGAGAGCGAATCATGTCGGTTCCGGACAAGAGCATTGATACTCGTTTGTTATCCGCAGCAAAATCAGAATATCTGAAATGGTGTTATCAATAAAAATCAGAAAAAACGGAGGAAAAAACATGAAAGCGACCACTAAGCTATTGAGCATACTGTTATCGGTTGTTATGATAACCGGTGTGTTCACCGTTGTTCCGTTCAGTGCAGGTGCGGCTGAAGCCGTGACTTACGTCAACAGAACATGGAACGCGGCAGAAAAGAAGATCGTCGAATCAAGCGAGACGACGACCGACTACACTTCGCTTGCGACCGGTATCACCGAGCTCAACAGCGGAAAGTATGTGCTTGATTCCGACGTGACCTATTCAAAAAGGCTCAAGGTCAAGAGCGGAGCAAGTGCGGAAATAATTCTCGTCAACGGCAAGACCCTTAAAAACGACAAGGGTATCGAGGTTCCCGAGAATTCAACTCTCACCATCTACGGTCAGGCGGCGTCCGGCGATATTAAAGCGGACAGCGGTATCATTGACGTGTACAATCCCGACGGCGCGGGCATCGGCGCGATGGACGAGAAAAAAACCGGTTATATCATAATCAAGGGCGGCACAGTCAAGGCAACAGGCGGCAAAAAAGACGCGGGTATCGGCACGGGCAAAAATCACTCGTCCGGCTTTGAGGAGATCGCGATATACGGCGGCAACATCACCGCTCAGGGCGGCGAATACGGCGCTGGCATCGGCGCGGGCAGAGCCAACACTTCCTCAAAAGGCAAAGTTATCAATATCTACGGCGGCACGATCAAGGCAACAGGCGGCGATTACGGCGCAGGTATCGGCGGCGGCGAGGACTCCTCGGTAGACGTCATCAATATCTACGGTTGTAAAAAAATCACCGCGAACGGCGGTAAAGAAGCCGCGGGTATCGGCAGCGGCAACGAGGAAAACAACCACGGCACCATCAATATCTTCGGCGGTGATGAGATAACCGCGAAGGGCGGCGAACTCGGCGCAGGTATCGGCGGCGGCGACGACGGCAACAGCGGCACGATCAATATAAGCGGAGGCAAAGTCACCTCACGCGGCGGCGAAAACGCAGCGGGTATCGGCGGCGGCGAGGACTCCCACGGCGAGAACATCACCATCAGCGGCGGCGAAGTCAACGCGTGCTCGCACGACGGCGCAGGCATCGGCGGCGGCGAGGACGGCAAAGAAGGAAACATCAAAATCACGGGCGGCACCATCAGATGTATCTCTGAGCGAGGCGCAGGTATCGGCGGCGGCAACCAAGAAAACACAAAAGGCTCTATCACCATCGACGGAGGCACGGTTTATGCTGTTTCTTCAAGCGGCGCAGGTATCGGCTCGGGTCTGTGGAGCGATATGGAGTCTCCAATCACCATAAACGGCGGCAATGTATACGCAAGATCAGGCGTTGATTACGACGTATCGTTCTCGGAGCTCCAAGCATATAAGATGATATTGCTGAGTGACTACTGGGGTCAATGCGGTGCGGGAATCGGCGCAGGCTGTTGGGGCAGCCATGACGGTACTATCACCATAAACGACGGTCATGTGGAAGCCTTCGGCGGCGGTGCGGGACCGACGATCGGTTACGGCGGCGGCGCAGGAATCGGCGGCGGTGCGGAATACGGATCGGATAACGGATTCTTAAGTGATCTTTCAGATTTGACAAAAGACGTGGTTCATTTTATACTGGGCAGCGACAACGATACCCCCGATAACGGTACCGGCGGTGAAGGCGGCCCCGTGCGGATCAACGGAGGTTTCGTTATTGCATGGGGTGACAGTGAGTCAAGCGCTATCGGCTACGGCGAGGGCGGCAGCAAACTCTCAAATGATGATCTTGGAATCCCCTTAGAATCCGCAGTTTATAATTTTGATCTTGAAATCCATCTCAAGGATATTATAAAGCTGTTAGAGGGCAAAAAGACATTTAGCGAGATTATCGACCAATTAATGAACAGTTTCAAGATCGTTGACAAGGCACAACGTGTGAAGACATGCCAGAAAGAGGGTCAACTGGTCGCCATTGCACCTTGTATGCACATGAAAAGAGAATACAGAATACCCCCCGAAGGCAATTTTACGGAACAGCATCTGTGGTCATGCAAGTACTGTTATGAAAGCCTCGGCGAATGGCATTTGGAAGACCACGACGGCAGCCCCTGCAGCAAGTGCGGCTATGAGGGCGATTCCACTGTTTCTTATACAGTTGATTTGGTAAGCCGTGAGGGAACCCAAACAGATATGTGTGTTAATAATACGGAATACACCTTACCCGAGATCGGCAATGATGAAAGCCATATTTCCGACGGCTACATCGACATTTTCACAGGCTGGCGCGACTCGTCCGACAACGCGGTTTATGAGGCGGGCGACAGTGTTGTGATAAAAAATAACAAGACCTTCAACGCCGTATATGAAAGGAATTATCTCATCAATATTGATAACACTGTCGAGCACGGCACGCTTTCTGCCGATGTGACTATGGCTCCCGCAGGCAAGAAAATAACGATCGACTATAAAGCCGAAGAGGGCTACAAGCTCGGCGGCGTCACGGTGAACGGCAACGCGCTCCAGCATGACTCAGACGGTAATTATACCTTTGTCATGCCCAAAAATCAGGTAACGCTCTCCGGCTTGTTTGTCAACAAAGACCACGAGCACTTCGATATCAAAACCGAAGAACTCATCATGTCTTTTGAATATTACCTGACACAAAACAGCGGAAACATAACGCAGAGCGCGAATTACTTCCTCGCGAATGACGAACAAACCATGATGAGCGTCGGCAGAAACACGACCGTAAACCTCTGTCTGAAGGGGCATACGCTCTCCATACCGAACGGTTTGATAATCAATAACGGCGCGACGCTGAACATCTATGACTGTTCGGGAGAAGGAAAGCTGACAGGCGGAAGCATTATGATCCTGAGCGGCGGCACCGTGAACATATACGGCGGCTCTATCAAGGATAACAACAACGCAAGCGGCGTTATCATCTCCCCGGGCGGCACCTTGAATATGTACGCCGGAAGCATTGAGAAGAACTCTTATGAATCTGTGTTCTCGGGCGTGTATGTTTCTACAGGCGCGAATTTCAATATACTCGGCGACGTCACAATTCAGGGCAACTATGTTACCAACGGCGACACGACCGTTGACAAAAACGTTTACCTCGAAGAAGGCGCAAAAATAAACATCTGCGCTGAGCTCAGCGACAAAACTAATATCGGCGTAACGGTCAACAACAGCGTTGATCTGCCGTATGAGTTCACAACGGGTCTTTCGGGCAAAGGCACTGCCGCCAACTTCTCGTGCGACGACGAATTAGGATATATCGAGCTGAACGGCAACGGCGAAGCGCAGATACACGGACCATATAAGCTGAGCTTTGACGCCAACGGCGGTTCAGGCACGATGGATCCCGATCCGATGACAGACAGCAAATATTATTTGCCCGGCTGCGAATTTACCGCTCCCGCGGGCAAACAGTTCTACGGCTGGAAGATCGGCGACAAGATCTATATGGAAAGCGCACTTGTTACCATCAATGCTGATACGACCGCCTACGCGCAGTGGACAGATAAGCTGTACAACATTTGGCTCGACGGTCACAGAGTCACCACCGAGAACAAGGCGGATATCCTCGGCGACGGTTCGGCTGCTTATGATCCCTCGACAAATACCCTGACGCTCACAAATGCGGATATCGAAATGCAGGAGTATAAATCGGGGCTTTCGGTCGGCATCCGCTACAATGAGAGTTCAAACAAGACCTTCAAAATCGTTCTCATCGGAACGAATACGATCAAGGATGAAATACCCGACAGAAACATCGACGAAAATTACGGTATACTTCAATTCGGAGCTGCTCCGAACTATACGATAACGGGCGACGGCACGCTCGATATCAAAATGACAGCAAACGGAGATGACGTCACCTACTGCGGCATTCACACCAGAAAAGCTCTCAACGTTGACGGCACAAAGGTAAATATTGATATCCCCGGCACCGAAAAGACAACGGGCGTGGATCTGATGTACACCTACAGCTCCTTAAAGCTGAAAAACGGCGCTGAAATGACGGTCAAAACCGGCTCCAACGAAGGAACCTTTGCGATTGCGAGCGACAGCAGCAATACCCTCGATTCGGGAGGCAATCATCTTTACATTGAAGACATGGCAAGCAAGTTCACGGCTGAGTCGGGCAACAAGGTGTTCAACGAAAAAATCACGCTTTCCGACAACACCAAATCGCGCGGAGTGCTCGTCAATACCGAAAATACGGATAAAAATGCTTTCCGCTGGGACGGCGAAACTGCACTTGACACTTACAGCTACATCTGTATTCCTTATGTCGGACTTCGCGGAGACGCGAATACCAATGACAGAGTGGATGTAACCGACGTGACCGCAATCCAGCGCCACGCGGCCGAGATGTCCCCGCTGTCAGAGGAAGGACGGCTGCTCACGGACATTGACGGCAACGGCGAGACCGATATCTCCGACGCAACACTTATCCAGCGATATTTAGCTGAAATGGAAGTGGAATACCCGATCAACGAACGCGTCTGACCGTTAAGCAAGGCAATTTCACAAGCATAAAAAACTTAGGAGGGTGGAGATGATCTCCATCCTCCTTTTGCTTTGATGAAATGAGTGTGGAACACAAATTTCATCAGTATTCAATTTACGGATAACAACTTGAAAAAATATTTATCCTATTACAAAAGGGAACCTCTAAAAATTCCCTACCGCGCATAAGCACGGCATTGAATTATTAGAGATTCCCTAAAGCTTTTGCTTTTGACCGGGATTTAATCGCCGATTTATTTTTTTACAGAGCTTTCGTTAACGGGGAATTGAAAATAAGTGTCGGGAAACGGCTCATTCTCTAAGGTGAAGTGCCACCATTCTTCTTCAAGCGGCTTGAATCCGTTGTTAAGCATGGCTTCTCTGAGGATCATTCGGTTATTGAACTGCTCATCGGTGATTCCGTCCGTATAGTCGGGATGACTAAGCTCGCCGAAGTAGTCAAACGTACCGCCCATGTCAACCTCTTTTCCGGTTGCCATGTCAAAGAGAGTCAAATCAACTGTGCTGCCGCGGCTGTGACCTGATTTCTCGGCGATATATCCCTGCTCAAACAGAACAGATTTATCAAGCTCCGGATAAAAATATTCCTTCATGCGGGTATCATCGATGTCCTTTGCCCAGTTCATAAAATGTGTGACAGCTTTTTGGGGACGGTAAGCGTCAAAAATTTTCAGACGATAGCCACTTTCTTTCAAAGAGTCGCTCGCATTCTTCAAAGCGGCGGCGGCTTCCTTCGTCAGAAGAGCAGTCGGCTGCTCATAACCGTCAATACGGTCTCCGACAAAGTTATAAGTGGAATAGTAGCGGATCTCCAAAATCGCGTCCGGCACTGCATCAGTCAGCAACACGAAATCGGAGGAATCCATTTCAGGTGTAACCGAATCCTGTGTAGCCGCAACATTTGTTCCTGCGTTTGTACCTGTGGTTGTTTCAGTGCTGCCCGATGTTTGCGCATTTCCGCAGCCAACTAAAGACAACACCAGCACAACCGCAAGTAATGAAGCAATGATTGATTTTTTAATTTTCATTTTGCATCCTCCTTTTTTAATTTATTGTTTTTTATTGCTTTATATTATATCACACTAAATAATTTTTGTCTACATTTTGTCTACATATAGATCGAGGTTAGGCTGACAGCTTTGCCGAGATTTTTGGGTTTGGCTGACAGGAAATATTCAAGCGAGTTGTGTACCCGACCGTTAGTTGTAAATTAAACAGTGGTTCCTTAGAGGTTCCCTAAATTATTTATCTGAACTTTATTGCAGCTTCACATTATCAATTCCTCTTCCGTAACGGTATATCATCCAAAACAGTGCGAAAACGAACGCGACTGTAATTAGTATATTTATCCTCATATTTTCGCGCAGTAAAAACATCAGTACTATAAACGCTGCGCTGATCGCTCCCGCTTTCAGATACAGGAGATTATGTTTTCCGCACCTTGCTTTTGAGTGACGGCTTCCGAGAGCAAACAGACAAATAAAGAACAAAATCAGCGAGCCGATAAGGAACAGTAACTTTGGGATAAGGCTGATTTCTTCCTCCCGCATAAACTCCAACCCGTTTGTGATATTGTTCATCGCAAAAATGAGGAAGATATGCAGCAGCATATACGACAGCCCGTTTGTCTGCTTCTCTCTGTCTATTATATGGTCGTAAAACATTCCGTAGCTCAAAAACAACCCGACTACAATAAGAAAAGCCATCAGTGCGAAATAGGTTCCGTTGAAAGAAAAACCTCCCTCAAAGTAGGAAGAAATTGCGATAATCATTTCTCCGAAGGTAAAAACCACATACAGCATAGCTCGCTCGGACAGATGTGAAAAGTCAATAAAATCGGCGCTGTTTTTCTGTCCGAAAATCCAAACTGCTCCTATACCGAAAAGAATAGCCGCAGGCGTCATCCATGTGCTGCCGAAGGTCTGATATATAATAATATCCGACGCTGCCAAAGCGGCTTCAATAAACAGAATGACCGCCATCTGAATGATGTGCTTACGGGTTTCAGCCTCGCCTTTATGATTTCGCAGCTCGATCAAATACTGCGCTCCGATGTTAATGAGAATAAGCGCCCACGCAATGTGGTATTGAGTATGATAAGCCTGCCAGTCTGTCCGTGTTCCCTCTCCGATAAAATACAGCAGAAACATATTAACGAACATGAATATGTGATCCCGAATGCTGTGCCGACCGTAGACATTGATATAGTAGGTGCTGTAATTCCATATCTGTATGACAGCGAGCGTTGACATCACATACGCGAGAAACGCCGGCAACGACACAAAGCCGTTTTCAAATGTATGAAGAAGCTGATTGTTGCGTCCGATAATATAGACGAAAATCAAGTCGTAAATCAGCTCGATGTATTCAACCTTTTTCTCCTTTGGCTGCAATATTTCCCGAATCATTTTTTGTTCCTTTCAAGTTCATCGTCGATTTTTTCACATTTGCCGCAGCGCGTGCAGCCGTTGCAGATTATTTTCATTCCGCAGGTTTGGCACTTGTCGCCGAACCGGGGCTTGTAGCGTCGTTCTTCGATGATCGGCATACCGAGGAGATTGCAGAGCTTAAAGTCAATCGGCTTGCCCTTGAAGCTCAGTCCCGATTTATACGCCTGGTTCGCCTGTAACTCGCTGCCCTCAATTTGATAAATCCTGCCGTCCTTTACAAAGCGCCTGCCTGTTCCGATAAAAGCAAAGGTTACGTTATATTCTTCGCATTCGTCACGGAGCTGCTTTACCCACTCATAGTGGCAGGAACGAGCCCCGGCGTAATTCTCACCGTCACAGATGACCTGTTCAAGCTGTCCGCTTTTAAGATATACTTTTATGCTGATCGAGCCGATAAACGGCGCGCACATAATGCCTTTGTGTTTGAACGGCAGAGATAACATGATCGGGATTCTCTCGTCGGCTCTCTTTTGATTTTCGCAGCTCACGTTGAAAAAGACGTTTTCCCAGCCGTCTCCCCAATCATAAGGCAGACAGTCTTTTACTCTTTCGGGACGTTTTGTAAGCAGGAAGAAAATGACATCGGGGCGTTGTCGGATAATGCTCCACGCTTCATCACGCCATTCGTCAGCTTCTTCAAGAAAAAAGTCGGAGGTCATACACACGCGGAGCTGTTCGCCGCTTTTGACTTTGTATTGTCCGCTTCTGTCCTTCGACAGCGGATAGCGAAATCCCGCTTTTGTGCGGTATATATCGGCACCGTTTTTGCCTCTCTGAGCGTCGAGAAAGTACATATAACAGTTCTGACAGCCCTCGCTGCACTTCTTGCAGCCGTGCCACGGATTCCATATGTCGTGCATAACCTCACCTACTTGCTGATAGTCGGTTTAATCTCATACATAAAATTTAATGTATTATTTTAATATATAAATTCAAAACCAACTTAATAATATAAATTCAATGCTGTTTTGTTCCCCATAACAGATGTAGTTTTCCATATCCTTTGTTTTGAAGTTCACTTACTTTATATCATACCTGAAAACCTAAAAAATGTCTATGAAAAACTTCAATTTTTTACACCCGAAGCTTTTTTTAACTCAAAGTACACGTTGTCAGCCTGATTGAAGCGATAGGTCGCATTAGCAAGCCGGATATATTTCTCGTTGATGTCATGGTCGTAAAGACTATTGAGCTCATTATCGCGTTAAATTCGGGTGTCTGAGCGAAGTCATTAAAGGGAATACGAACGATGCAAACCGATATTCCAAGCCGAGCTGTTTTTATTTTTCTCAATCATTTTGTCAGGTTCAGATTTTCTGTCATCAGATGTTAAATCATTGATATTCCTTTCATACCAAAAAAGTGTGTAAGCTGTTTCCGACTTACACACTTTTTCACTGACTTGAAGTTTCTTCTGTTTCTTCCGGTTTTTGTTCTTTTTTATCCTTGTCCGCAATGTTCTGCTCTTTTTCGGCGTCATTTGATTCCGTTTCCGATGCTTTTGATTTTTCCGTTTGCTCGCCGCTTTCTTTATTCCATTTCCGAAAAATAAAGCTCATAATTAACCCTCCCTGCGATGTATCTCCAACTATAAGTTTAGCTTTTTAAAAAGGGCGAATATATTAGAAAAAATTGTCGGAAAACGTTGGAAAATATTGGAAAATGTTGTATAATGAAAAATAAGGAGGGATTATCATGCCAAAAAGAATTGATTTGTTGGTTGTTGAGGACGACGAAGCAACCTGCATGGCATACGAGGAGTATTGCAAAGACCGCGACGACGTATTTCTCATCGGGACCTCCGCATTCCCCGACGAGGCGTTGAAAATAACCGAGGAATTCAAGCCGAACGCCGTTGTGCTTGATTTGGAGCTGACCTATGGCAAGGGCAGCGGATTTGATTATTTATTGGACATCGACAAGCTGCGCCTTGAGGTTCTGCCGTATATTTTAGTGGTGACAAACAACATCAGCCAAAAGACCTACGGCATCGCAAGAAATCTCGGCGCGGATTTTATTATTGCAAAGGCGCAGCCCGACTACAGCATTGAATATGTTGTAAACTTTTTACGGAGCATAATCGACAGTATTCCCGACATGAAGCCGCACCGCGAAACAAGCAGCCCCGCTATAAAGAAGCGAATCGAAGATGATTATTACAAACGAATGGGCAAAAGAATCGGAGTGGAGCTTGATATTATCGGTATTAGTCCGCGCTTCAAGGGCAGAAATTATCTGCGCGACGCAATTGAGATGATCTGCAAAAGGGAGCAAACCTATATTTGCAACGAAATCGGAAAGAAGTACGGCAAAACCTCAGCAAGCGTGGAGCGAGCCATGCAAAACGCCATTGACCACGCTTGGAAAACGACCGATATCACAACCTTAGAAGAGCATTATACCGCGTATATAAACCCGAAAAAGGGCGTGCCGACGCTTACGGAGTTTATTTATTTTTACGCCGACAAGATAAAAAACAGCATGGAAGATTAACGCCGGTGGGCGTTTTTGCCCGCCTATAATAAAATTCGACTTTCCCGAACGGTTCATCAACGGCGGGATAATAAATATTTATAATTTATTGCGGCAGTCGTTTCGGGCTGCCGCTTTTTCTTAAAAATTATATAAATATTATATAAAATTTTCTTACTTTTACAATAAAATATAACAACCCTATCCAATCGGAAAAACTCACGGAACCTGATATCTTTGTATTGAAATAATCAATGCAAAGGAGGTTTTTCCATGAGTTGGTGGGAATGGCTTTGGTGGCTTTTTAACGGCGGATAATAAAAATCAACTACAATAACTACTATGAGAAAAAGATTGAGTGGCATTAAATGTTATCTCAATCTTTTTTTGAGTTTTTCTTTTATTTATTGATTATCTATGTTATAATCAGGAAAAAAGATAAACGGGAGAATATTCAAATGAACCTTGATGTATTAGCTGTTGCGGGGCAAGCATATTCTGTATTGTCACTGTTTTTAACATCATATTATGTTTATCTGAAGGTATCTGTTATCCCGCCCGACAAAAGGTACCGAAAAATATGGGTCATCGCCTCGGTCAGCTTATTTATCTCCGTATCGTGCACAGTATTGCATCAATTCAACCTGACAGCTTCTTCTGTATTGAGTTATTTGTTCCCTTCGCTGTTTTTTATACTGTTTGAAAAAGAAAAAAGACGTATGAAAAGCTTGGTTGCTTTCATCGCGTCCTCTTTTGTAAGAATAGTTTCATTCTTTGTGTCGATAATCGTCAGCACTCTGACAGTTCTGTTTATTCCCTCTGCAACACCGAAAGAAAAGTCGGTTATAGGCTATCTGATATTACTTGTCACATATACTCTTTTATATATCGCTGTTTTTCTTTTAATGAAAATAAAGCGCTTTAGAAACGGGTTTCAATTTTTCCAAAATGAGAACAATCTCGGAATCGGTCTGCTAATTTTGGGGCTGGTATTCATCTTGTTCGGTTTTTCATTTACCAACAAGGTTCAGGATTATTCTATAGGGATAATCGTGCTGATCGGTGTTCTTATAGCCGCATTTGGTCTGTATCTGTGGATACGCCGCAGCATTACCGCTCACTACCGCGAACGACTGCAAATGAGATCAGAGGAGCATTACCGCAAGCTGCTGAAAGAAAAGGAAGATGAAATCGAAAAGCTGAATCAAAGCAACGCGTTCCTCGCAAAGATAGTTCACCGCGATAACCATTTGATGGACGCTCTCGGAAGCGCCGTTGACGCATATTTTGAAAGCGACGTCAGGCAATTCAAAGACGAACTGCTCCTTGAAATCCAAACGCTCGCCAAAGAAAGACGAGAGCTGATCGAAAAGGCGCAGCACGACTCAAAGCTTCTTCCTTCAACGGGCAACATTCTAATCGACAGCGCGGTAAGCGACCTTTACATCAGAGCTACCGCTCGCGGAATTGATTTTGACCTTACGGTTTCCGAAACGGTCAACGAGATCATCGGCAAATATATTTCGCAGACCGATCTGCAAACGCTGATCTGCGACCACATAAAGGACGCTGTTATCGCTGTTGAAGCGTCGGAAAACGGCAACGGCAAAATCCTCGTCGAGTTATCCGTTAAAAACGATGACTATTCAATCACCATTTATGACAACGGAGCGGATTTTGAAATGGAAACGCTCGCAAAGCTCGGCAAAGAACGCGTCACAACTCACGCCGACAGCGGTGGCAGCGGAATAGGTTTTATGACAACCTTTGAAACCCTCCGAAAAGCGCACGCGAGCCTGATAATCACCGAGTTTGAAAGCAAAACCCCGTTTTCAAAATCTGTCGCCTTTGTATTCAACGGTGAGAACCGATTCATAATTCAGTCATACCGCCGCGAGCTGCTGAAATCGTCGATAAACCGTGATGATATTATAATTTTGTAAAAGCTAAAGGAACCGACTCAAAACTCTAAAAAGGTTTGGATCAGATTTTTTCAAAAAAAGCCCCTGCTTATTTCTAATAAAGAAACAAGCAGGGGCTTGAATTATCCGAAATTTATTTTACTTTTGGTTGCAGCGAATTAATACATTCCGCCCATGTCGGGAGCGGGGGCTGCGGGAGGAGTCGGTTCCTTGATGTCGGCTACAAGGCTCTCGGTGGTGAGCACCATTGAAGCGACTGAGGAAGCGTTTTCGAGCGCGGAACGCGTCACCTTTGTGGGGTCTACGATTCCCGCCTCCATCATGTCGGTGTACTCCTCGGTGAGGGCGTTGAAGCCGTAACCGATTTTGTCAGCCTTCTTGATGTTCTCGACTATCACGCTGCCCTCAAGACCCGCGTTCGCGGCGATCTGACGGAGCGGCTCTTCAAGAGCCTTGAGAACGATCTGAGCTCCTGTTTTCGCGTCGCCCTCAAGGGTGTCTACGAATTCCGCGACTGCGGGAATGGCGTTCATGCAGGAGATGCCGCCGCCGGCTACGATGCCTTCCTCCACCGCTGCCTTTGTAGCGGCAAGGGCGTCCTCGATGCGGAGCTTCTTCTCCTTCATCTCGATTTCGGTAGCGGCGCCTACTTTGATAACGGCTACGCCGCCCGCTAACTTGGCAAGACGCTCCTGCAGCTTTTCGCGGTCGAAATCTGATGTGGTCGTTTCGATCTGCTGACGGATCTGAGCAACTCTGCCCTTGATGGCGTTCTTGTCGCCCATGCCGTCAACGATGATAGTGTTCTCTTTTTCAACCTTGACCTGACGGGCTGTGCCGAGCTGATCCATTGTGGTATCTTTCAGCTCAAGACCGAGGTCGGAAGTGATAACGGTGCCGCCCGTGAGAGTCGCGATATCCTGGAGCATTTCCTTTCTTCTGTCGCCGAAGCCCGGAGCCTTTACCGCTACGCAGGTGAAGGTGCCGCGAAGCTTGTTGAGAACCAGAGTCGTAAGAGCCTCGCCCTCGACGTCCTCGGCTATGATCAGAAGCTTTCTGCCGCTCTGAACGATCTGCTCAAGCACGGGAAGGATCTCCTGAGTGGTGGAAATCTTTTTGTCGGTGATAAGAATAAACGGATTGTCGAGCTCGGCAACCATCTTGTCGGTGTCGGTGACCATGTAGGGAGCGATGTAACCGCGGTCAAACATCATACCCTCAACAACCTCGCTGTAGGTTTCGGCTGTTTTGGACTCTTCAACGGTAATAACGCCGTCGGTCGTGACCTTTTCCATAGCCTCGGCGATAAGCTTGCCGATAAACTCATCCTGTGAGGAAACAGTCGCAACTCTTGAAATGTCGTCGGTGCCCGATACCTCCTGACTGTTCGCGATAACCGCTTTAACGGCTACGTTTACAGCGTCAGCGATACCCTTTTTGAGGATCATGGGGTTAGCGCCCGCGGTGACGTTCTTCATCCCCTCGCGGATAAGAGCCTGAGCGAGAAGCGTTGCGGTGGTGGTGCCGTCGCCCGCTACGTCGTTTGTCTTGATTGAAACCTCTTTAACGAGCTGAGCGCCCATATTCTCAAAGGGATCGTCAAGCTCGATTTCCTTGGCGATCGTTACGCCGTCGTTTGTGATAAGGGGAGCACCGAATTTCTTGTCGAGAACTACGTTTCTGCCCTTGGGACCCAATGTGATCTTTACGGTGTCGGCGAGCTGGTCAACACCCTTCATAAGCGCCTTTCTTGCGTCTTCTCCGTATGCGATTTGCTTAGCCATAATCAAATACCTCCAATAATCTTATTCTTAAAACTTATTATCTTATTCTACAGTGGCAAGAATGTCGGACTGGCGGACGATAGTGAACTGCTCGCCGTCGATCTTTACCTCGGTGCCCGCGTACTTGGATGCGATCACCTTGTCGCCGACATTAACATACATTTCAACCTCTTTGCCGTCTACGACACCGCCGGGGCCAACCGCGATAACGGTGGCAAACTGCGGCTTTTCCTGCGCCGCCGATGAAAGGATGATGCCGCTCTTGGTTTTTTCCTCGGCTTCCTCCACCTTTAACACTACTCTGTCAAGCAAGGGTTTAATACTCATAAAAATAGCCTCCTATTTTGAATTTACATGGTTTTAGCACTCTGTATCTTCGAGTGCTAACAATTATATTGTATACCAAATTTTGAAAAAGTCAAGAGAAATTTGACTTTTTCTGCCCTTTGAATACATTTATGTGAATTTATACATTTTTTTCAAAACGCATTCATTTTTTATATATAGTTTTAAAACTAACATTTCTGCAATTATTGATTTATAATACTAATTCAAGCCGGATCAACACTCTTTCAGAGGGAAAATCCGGCTTGATACTGTTTACATATTTTGAACGTCCTCGTCGCTGAGGGATTTAAGTCCGTTTTTATCTATAAGCTCCTGAGCCTGCGCAACATCGTCAACGCGAAAAACCACATAGGCGCCGAGCGCGTCGGACGCGGTGAACGCGTACATATACTCGATGTTGATGCCCTCCTTGGAAAGGATCGCGATAACCTTGTACAGCGCTCCCGGACGGTCAGCCATTTTTACGGCAATAACGTCGGTGGAGTTCACCACTGTGTCTTTGCTCAATACCTCGCGGGTTTTGGCGTTATCGGAGGTTATCATTCTGAGAATGCCGAAATCCTTTGTGTCGGCAATGCTCATGGCGCGGATGTTGATGTCGTTATCCGCCAAAGTTTTTACTGTTTCAACAAGCTTGCCCTGCTTGTTTTCCACAAATACCGAAATTTGCTGAATTGCCATATTAATCTCCTTTCGCCTTAGTCGTGAAGCTTGCGGTGATCTATCACGCGAACCGCCTTGCCCTCGCTGCGTGCGATAGTCTTGGGCGGAACCAAACGAACCTTGGGACCTATTCCCAACATTGTGCGCATAGCCTGTTCGAGCTTCTTTTCCTTTGCCTGGTTGATCGAAACGATATCCGAGAACTGCTCGGGAGCCATCTCAACCTTGATTTCAAAGGTGTCGGAGTTGTTGATGCGGTCAACCTCGATCTGGTAGTTGGGAGTGTAGCCCTCTTTGAGAAGCACTGTTTCGATCTGGCTCGGGAACACGTTTACGCCGCGGATAATAAGCATATCGTCGCTTCTTCCCATGGGCTTTGTCATCTTAACGTGAGTTCTGCCGCAGGAGCACTTTTTGCGGGTCAGCACGCAGATGTCGCGGGTGCGGTAGCGGAGAAGCGGGAAGCCTTCCTTGTCGAGAGAGGTGAACACAAGCTCACCCTTGCTGCCGTCGGGGAGCACCTCGCCGGTGTCGGGGTCGATGACCTCCGCGTAGAAGTGATCCTCATTGATGTGCATACCCGTCTGTTCCTCGCACTCGAAGGCAACTCCGGGACCGCTTGTTTCGGTAAGACCGTAGATATCGTAAGCCTTGATCCCGAGGCTCTTCTGAATGCTGCGGCGCATTTCCTCTGTCCAAGGCTCGGCTCCGAAAATGCCCGCCTTAAGGCAGTTATCCTCGGGCTTGTAGCCCTTTTCAGCGAGAGTTTCTCCGATATATGCAGCGTAAGAGGGAGTGCAGCAAAGAATCGTAGATTTTAAATCCATCATAAACTGGATCTGTCTGTCGGTGTTTCCCGACGACATGGGAAGCGTAAGGCAGCCCACCTTATGGGATCCGCCGTGAAGACCAGAGCCGCCCGTAAACAGACCGTAGCCGTAGCAAACCTGAACAACGTCCTCGCTGCTTCCGCCTGCGGCTACGATAGCTCTGGCGCAGCATTCCTCCCAGAGATCGATATCATGCTGTGTGTAAAATGCAACTACGCGTTTTCCGGTAGTGCCGGAAGTGGAGTGGATGCGGACGCAGTTCTTTAAATCTGTTCCGAGCAGTCCGTAGGGATATGCCTCGCGCAGATCTGCCTTGCTGAGGAACGGAAGCTTGCTGATATCCTCCACTCCTTTGATGTCCTCGGGCCTTAAACCCTTTTCGTCCATCAGATCACGGTAATATTTCACGTTTTCATAAACGTGCTTTACCTGTCTGACGATTTTTTCATTTTGAATTGCCAGTATCTCATCACGGGACGCTGTTTCAATTTCGGGCTGAAAATACTTACCCAACGGTATCACTCCTTATTATAATTTGTTACCCTCGCAGCTAACATAAAATAAAATAAAATATCAATAGTTATAACCCAATTCAAAAGCCTTGAGATTAACATCAACAAACTGAGGTTTAACGGAAACCTTGATAGCTTCGATCCACTTGTCGTAGTCGATTTGGAAATACTTCGCAAGTCTGCCCATCAGCACAATATTGACGCTTCTGGCGTTACCCGCCTGCTGAGCAAGCGAAAGCGCGTCGATTTCATCTACAAACACGCCCTTCTCTCTTAACTCATCGAGAACGTTTTCGGGGTACTGTGCCGCTCCCGTGATTACGGGCATGGGGTCGATCATCTGTGAATTGACGATGATTTTTCCGTCTTTTTTGAGGATATCGGCGTAGCGCGCCGCCTCAATTTTTTCAAAGGACACTATAAAGTCGGCTTCGCCCTTTGAGATAACGGGTGAGTAAACCCGGTCGCCGAAGCGCACATAGGTGACGACCGAGCCGCCGCGCTGACTCATGCCGTGAACCTCGCTGACCTTGACATCGAAGCCCTCCTGCGTGAGAAGCTTTCCGAGCAGCTTACTGGCGAGGAGACTTCCCTGACCGCCGACGCCGACGATCATTACATTCTTTGTCTGCATGATTACCTCTCCCCTTTCTCGATAGCGTTCAGCCTGCAAAGCTGTGTACAAACGTCGCAGCCCACACACTGGGTAAAGTCGATATGCGCTTTTTTATTTTTCATGCTTATTGCGGGGCAGCCGAGCTTCATGCACTGACGGCAGCCGACGCACTTGTCCTCGTTGACCTTAACGGGAGGCTTGGCTTTTACATATTTGAGCAGCATACACGGACGGCGCGAGATGATAACGCTCGGCTCCTCGGCGGCAAGCTCCTCAAGAACTGCTTCCTCACACTCTTTCAGATTATAGGGATCTACAACTCTGACGCGCTTGATACCGATCGATTTGCAAAGCGACTCAAGATCGACCGCGAGCGCGGGGTCGCCTTTTATATTGTATCCGGTCGTGGGGTTCTGCTGATGACCCGTCATGCCGGTGATTGAATTGTCAAGAATAATAACGGTTGAGTTCGAGGCATTGTAGGCGATATTTATAAGACCGGTAACGCCCGAGTGCATAAAGGTAGAGTCGCCGATAACGCAAACAGTCTTGCTCTCGGCATCTTTGCCGCCGGCCTTGTTGAAGCCGTGCAGACCCGAAACCGAAGCGCCCATGCAAAGTGTGGAATCGAGCGCGAACAGCGGAGCCGCAGAGCCGAGGGTATAGCAGCCGATGTCGCCCAAAGCGGTGATCTTATGCTTTGAAAGCGTATAGAACAGACCACGGTGCGGACAGCCGGCGCACATAACGGGAGGACGGACGGGAACGACGGTGTCTGCTGAAACGCTTTCGGGCTGTTCCATGCCGAAAGCCTCACGGATAGTCGTCTGATTGTACTCGCCTACCGGAGAGAACATCTCCTTGCCGGTGCAGGGGATTTTAAGGGCGTTGAGGTGAGCCTCGATTATTCCGTCAAGCTCCTCGATGACATACAGCATATCTACCTTGGAAGCGAAATCCTTTATGATATCAACGGGAAGCGGATTCACAAGACCGAGCTTCAAAACTGATACACTGTCTCCGAAAACCTCTTTGACGTATTGATAGCAGGTGCCGGAGCAGATGATACCTTTTTCGGTTCCGCCGTACTCGACGCGGTTGAGCGGAGAGGTTTCACCGTAGGCGGAGAGCTTTTTGGTGCGCTCCTCAACAAACGGATGGCGGCGGATGGCATTGGCAGGCGCCATAATATATTTTTGCGCGTTCTTCTCATAGGGCGGGAGGCTACGCTCTTCTCTGTCGAAAAGCTCCACGGCGCCCTGAGAATGGGCGATCCTTGTACACATTCTGATTATTACGGGGGTATCAAACTCCTCCGAAATCGCATAGGCTGCCTTTACAAAGTCCTTAGCCTCGGCGGAATCGGCAGGTTCGAGCATGGGAACCTTGGCGGCAATAGCGTAATGGCGGGAATCCTGCTCGTTCTGAGAGGAATGCATTGCGGGGTCGTCGGCTACAAAAATAACCATTCCGCCGTTTACGCCCGTATATGAAAGGGTGAAAAGCGGATCGGCAGCCACGTTCAGACCGACGTGCTTCATGGCGCAGGCGGAACGCGCTCCGCGCAGGGAAGCGCCGAAAGCGACCTCAGTCGCAACCTTTTCATTTGGCGCCCATTCGCAGTAAATCTCATCATACTTAGCGGCAAACTCGGTTATCTCCGTTGAGGGAGTGCCTGGGTAGCTCGAAACAAGCGTTACGCCCGCTTCGTAAAGACCTCTGGCAATAGCCTCGTTGCCCAACATCAATTTTTTCACGATGTCATCCTCCAATTAATCTATTAAAAATCTATTAAAAATCGCATTAAGATGTATTATATCACAAACGGCGTCAAAAAACAATAGTATTTTTGAGTCATTTCGCATTTTATTTTATCACTTTAAAGTCTTGAAGCTTTCAAAACGTAAAAAACGGGAATCGCCGAATGATTCGCGGTTCCCGAAATGAGTTTAGGTTCCCTTGAAAGCCTTTAAAATTCAACTTCATGCAGAAGTGCGGAAAATTTATGGCAAAATATTGTCAAAGCTCCGCAGATATTTTGTTGTATATCAAGGAGTTTTGGCAACATTATGCTGTGAAGATTTTGTGCTTTTGTGCTGCGGAGAATCGTCAGAGGTTCCCGATTTGTATTCCCAATATTTTTCCGGCGTTTAGATGAAAAATCTTCTCCTCAGCCTCTTTTCCCAAGTCAAAGCCCTTGATTATTTCAACATAATCCTTCTGGCTGTCCCACGGAGAATCGCTCGCAAACAGAATTTTGTCCGCGCCGTGACGCAGAATTATCTCTTTGCATTTTTCCGGATAGAGCCTGAGCACAGCGGCGGTATCCATATAAACGGGAGCACCGACCAGCTTTTGCAGCACCTCGTCGGGCATATCGTAACCGCCGAGGTGAGCGAGGATAAGCTTGTTCTCGATCAAGCCTTTTAATTCTTTTAAAACATAAAGAATCATGTCGGGCGTGCAATGGACATGGTTGCGGAAGGCTACGTCCCATCCCGCGTGAGTTACGATATAAAGACCGCGTTCGGCGGCTTTGCGCATGATGTTCAGATATCGCGGGTCGTCAAATTCCGCTCCCTGATAATCGGGGTGAAACTTTATCCCGAACAAGCCTCCCGCTTTTACAGCGTCAAGGGTTTCATCGACGTTCTCGCTGTCGGGGTGGATGCCTCCCGCGAAAAAGACATTGTTTTTGCCGTTTTTTTCAACAGAAACGCGGTTTATCGTGCGCTCCTGCTTCGGATTTGTCACCACGGGAAGAACCACGCTGTAATCAATGCCGCTCTGCTTCATATTATCTATAAGCGAGCCGAGAGTGCCTTTTCTGCATGGCTTGATACCGCCTCTTTCGGCGAGATAGGCAATCGTTTTTTCTGCTATAGCGTCGGGAAAGGTGTGCGTGTGAAAATCTATGACCATATACGCTGTATTCTCCTTTTAGCAATACCGCACAATTAAGGCACCGCACAATTATGATGCGCGGATCATGCAGTGAAATTTTTTTGACCGGCTGACGGAATGATTTTGCAAGCAAGGCGTACACCTCGAATTGAGAAGTGTTGCCTTTAGGGAATTCCTAAAAATTCCCTTTATTTTACGGCGACGTTATTTTCACCGAGTTGGTATTTTAATTCCCTAATCATCACGTCGTTCAGACTGACCCACATCGACGACGGCGCCATCACCTTGCGGCGGCTTTTTGTAAGATAGAATATAACGGGAGTTCTGCCCTCAAAAATGTCGAGCACGCGGCGCGCGCGTTCGTAAAGGCTTGTATTGAGGTCGTCGATCCTCAGATAAAGCGACTGAGGCGCTCGGGGAGCGGAATTTTGCGGCTGCGGCTGTCCCGATTCGCGGAACTGCCTGCATTCCTCATTGGTGCGCGCTTTGTCGGCTGAATCACAGATAAGCTTAGGATCCTCGTTTTCTCTGCAATTAATGCTGCCGCGCATTATAACGGCTTCCGTCTCACCCAAATACATTCCGAACCGCTCAAAAACATTCGGAAAAACGACCGCCTCCATCTCACCGTAGCGGTCGGCGACCGTGACAAACGCCATAGTCTTTTGATTTTTTGTCTGCTGGATCTTTACCTTCGTAATAATTCCAACGATGCAAACCTTTTTTCCGTCGGAATATTCTCCGATCTCGTTCTTTATGACCTCGCCGATCCTGTCGGCTTTTACCGATTCGGCGAACACGGTGTAATCGTCCATGGGATGACCGCTCAAATACATTCCCACGGTTTCATTCTCCATGTGAAGAAGCTCCTCAACGGGAAATTCCTCAAGCGGCGGAAGCTTTGGCTCCTCGGACAACCCCGATGACCCGTTTTCCAGATCAAAAAAGCTGAGCTGTCCGCTCATATTTCTGCGCGAGTTGTATTCCAAATCGTCGAGCACATTTTTCACAATCGAGAGAAGCTGGCGGCGGTTTGCTCCCATGCCGTCAAAGGCTCCGCATTTTATCAGGCTTTCCACGGCGCGGCTGTTCATGTTTTTGCCGTAAAGACGTTTGCAGAAATCGTAAAACGAACGGTAAGGGCGCAGAGTGCGTTCGCGGATGATCTCGCGGATAAAAGCCTTGCCTAAATTTTTTATCGCCAAAAGCCCGTAGCGGATATTTCCGCCGCTGACCGAAAACGTCAGGTTGCTTTCGTTGACGTTCGGAGGCAGAACCTCTATGCCGAGCCTGCGGCACTCGGTAATATATGTAGCGAGCTTGTTCTGGCTGTCGAGCACGCTTGAAAGCAGCGCCGCCATATATTCGCGCGGATAATAGCATTTAAGCCACGCGGTTTTATAAGACACCGCCGCATAGGCTGCGGCATGAGATTTATTGAAAGCGTATGACGCAAAGCTCTCCATTTCGGAGAACACCGACTCGGCGTAAGCTCTGTCGATCCCGCGTCTAACGCAGCCCTCAACAACCACGTTCCCGTTTTCGTCAACAAGACCGTTTATAAAAATCTCGCGCTCGCGCTCCATGACGTCGTGCTTTTTCTTGCTCATCGCGCGGCGCACTATATCTGCTCTGCCGAGGCTGTAACCCGCAAGCTCCCTGAAAATCTGCATTACCTGCTCCTGATAGACGATACAGCCGTAGGTCACGTTCAGGATATTTTTCAGCGCGGGATGCTTGTAGCGGATGTGCGAGGGATTGTGGCGGCAGTCGATATAAGCGGGAATACTGTCCATAGGTCCCGGGCGGTAGAGAGAAAGCACCGCTATCAGATCCTCCATGCAGTCGGGCTTTAGCTGAGTGAGAACGTTTTTCATGCCCCGACTCTCAAACTGGAATACGCCCTCGGTCTGCCCCTTTGAGATCATCGCGAAAACCCTTTGATCGTCCTCGCGGACAAGCGCGGGATCATATTCCGGGTGAGCTCGGCTGATCTGCTTCTCCGCGTCGTCTATAACCGTAAGGTTGCGGAGTCCCAGAAAGTCCATTTTAAGCAGACCAAGCTCCTCAAGCGTGGTCATGGTGAACTGCGTCACCGTGTTGTCGTCGTTTTTGGCAAGCGGAACGTAGTCGGAAACGGGCTTGTCAGTTATGACAACTCCCGCCGCGTGCATCGTCGCATGGCGCGGCATACCCTCAAGCTTTTTTGCGAAATCAATAAGCTGCTTTGCGTTCGGGTCGGCGTCATAGCGGCTTTTCAGAGTGGGATTTTCTCGCATCGCCTTGTCAATGGTTATATTCAGCTCAAAGGGCACCATTTTGGCGATCTCGTCAACCTCTCCGTAGGATATCCCCAAAACGCGTCCAACGTCGCGGATCGCTCCGCGCGCCGCCATTGTGCCGAAGGAGATTATCTGCGCCACACGATCCTGTCCGTATTTATCAACAACATAGTCGATGACCTCTCCCCTGCGCTCCTTGCAGAAGTCGATGTCGAAGTCGGGCATACTCACGCGTTCGGGGTTCAAAAATCTTTCAAACAGCAAATTGTATTTTATCGGATCAATTGCGGTTATGCCGATGCAATAGGCGCAGAGCGAGCCGGCGCCCGAGCCTCGCCCGGGACCGACGGGGATTCCGTGACGCTTGGCGTACTGCACAAAATCGTTTACTATCAAATAATAATCGACAAAGCCCATTTTTGAAATCGTTTCGATCTCATATTCAAGGCGGTCGATCAGACTCTTATCGGGATCCTCGCCGTAATGCCTGCGCAATCCGTCATAGCAGGCACGGCGGAAATATACAAGGTGATCCTCGTTGTCAGGAACCTCAAAGCGCGGCAGCTTGCGCTTGCCGAACTCGAAGCTGACCCGGCAGCGCTCCGCGATGATTCCCGTGTTGTCTATCGCCTGAGGATAAGCCTTAAAAAGCTCCCTCATCTCTTCCTCGGTTTTCAGATAAAATTCATTTGTCTGAAACTCCATTTTGTTCTCGTCGGAAACCGTGCTTCCCGTCTGAATACATAGTAAAACGCCGTGGATCTCGTGATCCTCAGGCTCAATATAATGACTGTCGTTCGTGGCGACCAAACCAACTCCGGCTTCTTCCGCGATCCTTGCCAAATCGGGCAAGATCCTTTGCTGCTCCTCGATGCCGTGATCCTGAAGCTCAATGAAAAAGTTGTCCTTGCCAAACAGATCGCGGTAATACTCCGCCTTTGCCCTCGCGCCCTCATAATCATTTGAAAGCAGCTTTTGGGGTATTTCTCCCGCAAGGCAAGCCGAAAGGCAGATAAGCCCCTCGTGATACTGTTCAAGCAGGCTGTCGTCGATACGCGGCTTGGAATAAAAGCCCTCGGTGAAGCCAAGCGACACTAACTTTATAAGATTTTGGTAGCCAGTGTTGTTCTCGCAGAGCAGAACCATGTGATAATAACGCTGATAATGGCTTTTTTCAAATCGCGAGCCGGGCGCTACGTAAACCTCGCAGCCGATAACGGGGTGGATACCCTCCTTTTGGCAGGCGCGGTAAAAATCTATAACGCCGTACATCACGCCGTGGTCGGTTATCGCAAGCGAAGAAAACCCCTTCCGCTTGGCGGCAGAGGCAATCTCGCTGATACGGCACGCTCCGTCGAGCAGGCTGTATTCGGTATGAACGTGTAAGTGTGTAAACGACATATTATTCACCTGTTGCCCTCGCGTTTACGCTTCCGTCGGAAAAGGTCAGCGTAAACTCCCGCTCCCTGTCAAGAGAAGCGGCGGAGGGTACGTTTTTTCCGTCCTGCTCAACCACGGCAAATCCCCTGCCGAGAACAGCGAGCGGATTCAGCGAATCGAGCTTGGCGGCGGTCTTTTTTAGTTTTAATTCTTCTATAGAAATTTTATTATCTGCGAAGTGTTTTAATCGGCGCAGATAATATCTGTATTTTTCGGAAAATTCCGCGTATTTACGCTCAGGTCCGGCAGTTTCGATTATGCGGTACAGATATTTCAGCCGCTCGTTTTGGGCGCGGAAACGGTTCTCGATCAGACTTTGCATATATTGGCGCTGCGCAGCGTAATGCGCCCTAAGCTCGCGGACGTCGGGAACAGCAAGCTCTGCGGCGGCGGACGGTGTGGGAGCGCGCATATCGGCGACAAAATCGCAGATCGTGAAGTCGGTTTCATGCCCCACGGCAGAAATAACGGGAGTACGGCAGGCGGCGATCGTCCGTGCAAGCTCCTCGCTGTTGAACGCCTGCAAATCCTCGGCGGAGCCTCCTCCCCTGCCGATTATTATAACGTCGCAATTGCCCTGAGAATCAAGACTTTTGAGCGCGTTTACAAGCTGAGGCGGAGCGCCCTCTCCCTGAACCAAAACAGGGTATAATATGATCTTGATATTCGGAAAACGCCTGAACAGAATATTGCGGATATCCTGAACAGCAGCGCCCGTCGGAGAGGTTATCACGCCCACTGTTTTCGGAAAGCGCGGAAGCGGCTTTTTCCGTTCCTGAGCAAAAAGCCCCTCGCTTTCAAGCTTTTTCTTCAACTGCTCAAAAGCTATAGCGAGCGCACCGACTCCGTCCGGCTGCATATCCTCAATATAAAGCTGATACTGTCCGCTCGGCTCATAAACTGAAATTCTGCCGCGGCAAAGCACCTTCATGCCGTTTTGCGGTCGGAACCTGAGCCGCTGAGCGTTGCCCGCGAACATCACCGCGCGGAGCACGCAGCGCGAATCCTTCAAAGAGAGATAAATGTGTCCGCTGCGGTAGTGGTCGGTCAGGTTGGATATCTCGCCCGAAACGAGCACAACACCGAGACGCGGATCGTTCTCGACTACGGATTTAATATAGAAATTTATTTGTGAAACCGTTAATACGGTCGGCTTTGAAAATTTTGGAGTGTACATGATTATAATTCTTTAAAATAATTATGTGTTTTCTTTCAAGCTGAGATACGTCAGATAGGCAATGCCCGCGGCATTATCGGACGAATAGACGGGTGGTGCGAACGAAGCGTTGAATTTTTCCGTAAAAGAATTTTTAATAATAGAGTCCGACATAACTCCGCCCGCGTAAAGCAGCGGCAGGCTGCCGTATTCGCTCAAAAGACTGTCCGTCATCAATGAAAGCGCCTGACGAATATATTCTATACAAAATGCGGCGACATATGATTTTTCCCTGCCCTCGGAAATCAGCTTTTGACAAAGGTTCTCAACACCGCTCAAACAGCAGTCATGCCCTTTGAGTTTTGGGTGAGTTTTAATTTTAGAGCGGTTTTGCAGAGCTAACTTTTCAAGCTCCGCTCCGCAGGGAAAGCGCAGCCCAAGCATAAGCCCAACACGGTCAATAGCCTGTCCCGCGTTCAAATCGAGCGTCTGAGCTATTATTTCGCAGGAAAAGCCGCAGCCCCGACCCTGTGCAAGCACCGCCTCGGTCGTTCCTCCGCTGACGTGAAAGGCGATAAATTTCTCGCCGAACAAGTCGAGCCTGTCAGCGCCGAACAGCGCCGCCGAGATGTGCCCCTCCTGATGTGAAAACGGAAAGAAAGGGATTTTTAGGGCGGAGGATAAAACTTTTGCCGTGTTCTCCCCCACTGTGAAACACGGCATATACGAGCCCTCAACCGGGCGCGGACGAGCGGAGGCTCCCACTGCGGCAATTTGCCGCGTGTCGATCTCAGCCGCCAATTCGCCGAAAAGCGAGTGAAGCTGCGCGGTGTGATGAAAAACCGCGTCGCTCTGACGCAGACCGAGCTGCCCCTCCTTTACAGGCAAAAGCCGCTTGCGCTGGCGCATCTCACCCGTTTCGCTGTCATAAACGGCAACGGAGGTCGTGTAGTTCGAGGTGTCAAGCCCCAGATAAAGGCTCATTGCGACGCTTCCTCGCGGCTGCGGATAAACGAGCCGAGAAT
>JBGUPW010000138.1:0-13343 GCA_045130495.1 Ruminococcus sp.
ACGTCGGTGCCATGAGAAAGTCCCGATATCTGGAGAAGGTCGGTAAACGTCTTTGGCTTTGCCTCAAGCAGCATTCCACGCACAAAGCCGGTGCCGCATTCGGGTATGCTGAACGTGCCCGTCTGGGAATCGATGTCCTCCGGCTTTACTCCCAACGCCTTTGTGGAGGTAAAGAGGGAAATAACGTCGGGGTCGCTCATTGAAACGTTCATAACGGGGATACCCGTGAACATTTCAAGATAGTGGTAAATTGTGGGAACATCGTGTCCTAACTCGTCAAGCTTGGTGATAGTATCGTGGATAGAATGGAAGTCGAAGTGAGTTGTGATGTTGTCCGACTTCATATCGTTGGCAGGGTGCTGAACGGGACAAAAATCGTAAACCTCGTTTGTGCGCGGCACAACGACCATGCCGCCCGGGTGCTGACCCGTGGTGCGCTTTACGCCCGTGCAGCCCTTTGCAAGACGCTTTATCTCAGCCTTGTTGCAGCCCGCTATCCCACGCTCTTCAAGATATTTCTTGGCAAAGCCGATAGCGGTCTTTTCGGCTACGGTCGAGATGGTCCCCGCTTTGAAAACGTTGTCCTTGCCGAAAAGCTGCTCGGTGTAGCGGTGAGATTTTGACTGGTATTCGCCGCTGAAATTCAGGTCGATATCGGGAACCTTGTCGCCTTTGAAGCCCAAAAACGTTTCAAACGGTATCTCGTGACCGTCCTGATCCATTTTTTCACCGCATTCGGGGCAGTCCTTCGGCGGAAGGTCAAAGCCCGAGCCGTAGCTGCCGTCGGTGATAAACTCGCTGTGCTTGCATTTGGGGCAAACGTAGTGAGGGCAAAGCGGATTGACCTCGGAGATACCCGACATCGTAGCTACGAAGGATGAACCTACCGAACCTCGCGAGCCTACCAAATAGCCGTGAGCCTCGCTGTCTGCCACAAGCTTCTGCGCGGTCATATACAGCACCGAGAAGCCGTAGGTCGTAATCGAATTTAGCTCCTTGTCAAGCCTCGCCTTTACGATCTCGGGCAGAGGGTCGCCGTATTTCTTTTTAGCCCTCTCCCATGTTATCGATATAAGCTGCTCCTGAGCGCCCTCGATGTACGGCGGGAAGGTTCCCTTGGGGATCGGTCTTATATCCTCGCACATATCGGCGATTTTATTTGTGTTTGTCACAACGACCTCGAACGCCTTGTCCTTGCCCAGCCACTCAAATTCTTTCAGCATTTCGGCTGTAGTACGGAAGAACAGCGGAGCCTGTTGGTCGGCGTCCTTGAATTTGAGAGCCGCCTGCAAAATTTTGCGGTACTCGCTGTCCGACGGATCCATAAAATGAACGTCGCAGGTGGCGCAGACGGGCTTTTTCAGCTCCTTGCCGAGCTTGATGATCTTGCGGTCGATATCCCGCAGTTCTTCAACCGTCTTGAAGGTGCCGTTGCGAATCAGAAACTCGTTGTTGCCCGAGGGCTGTATCTCAAGATAATCGTAGAACGAGGCAATCTGCTTCAGCTCGCCCCACGGCGCGCCCTTTAATATAGCGCGGTAGAGCTGTCCCTCGCAGCACGCCGAGCCGATTATCAAGCCCTCGCGGTGTTTTATCAAATCGCTTTTCGCGATCCTCGGTTTTTTGTAAAAGGTTTGAAGATGGCTTTTTGAAATCAGCTTATAAAGATTCTTTAAGCCAACATTATTCTTTGCAAGAATTATTTGATGATACGTCGGCAGCTTTTTAAAGTCGCCGCCCGCTATTTTTGTATTTATATCCTGAGCGGAATGAATGCCGTAGTCGTCGTTAAGACGGCTGCAAAGCGAGATGAACACCTTGGCAAGCATTTCCGCGTCGTCGGTCGCGCGGTGATGGTTGAAGCTGCCCAGCCGCAGAAAGGCGGCTACCGTGTCAAGCTTTACGTTCTTTATTCCCGGCAGGATCGCACGGGCTATTGCCACGGTGTCGATCGAGGTGAAGTTGTACTCCGCTCCCATGTTTTCACAGGCACGGCGGATAAAAGAGGTGTCGAACGGCGCGTTGTGCGCGACAAGAATGTTGTCGCCCGCGAATTCAAGGAACGCCGACACCGCCTCGCTCTGAGAGGGCGCATCCTTTACCATTTCGTCGGTTATGCCCGTGAGCTGTGTTATCTTTGCGGGGATCGGCATTTCGGGATTTGCAAAGGTCGAGAATGTGTCGGTGATTTCTCCGTTAACGACCTTGACCGCGCCGATTTCGGTTATTTTATCGCGAAGCGGCGAAAGCCCCGTGGTCTCGATATCAAAGCAGATAAACGTTCCGTCAAGTGGCTCGCTCTGCCCGCCCGACACCGATTCAACCAAGTCGTCCATGAAATAAGCTTCCATGCCGTAAATGACCTTAATATCTCCGCCGAGCTTGTATTTGATCGTTTCAGCCGCTTTCATCGCGTCGGGGAACGCCTGCGCAACGCCGTGGTCGGTTATCGCAATCGCCTTGTGACCCCAATCGTAGGCTCGCTGAACGAGAGTTCCCGCAGGAGTCAGGGCGTCCATCTGCGACATATTTGTATGCAGATGAAGCTCTACGCGCTTTTCCTCCGCCTTGTCGGTGACTTTGATTTTTTCGGCGGTTCCGATCGAGTTGGCATTCAGCACAACCTCCTTCATGAAGTCGTCGAATTCAACGTTTCCCATTACGACAATCGTTTTGCCGGATTTAAGCGAATCGAGCATTTCCGACTCCTTGACACCGCAGAACAGCTTGACCGTGATCGAACCCGTGTAATCGGTTATATCTATGGTGATTATCGCATTTTTATTGTTTTTTGTTATTCTTTTTTCGGTTTCTATAATGTCGCCCCAGACGACTGCGCCCTTTACGCTGTCTCCGAGGTTCTTGATCTGCGTCATTTTGCCGCGAATACTTCTGCCGTAGAGCGGACGCACCGAGGAACGGATTATCTGAGGAACAGTGAACGCCCCCTCGCGGAGCTCGATCTCCGTCACGGCGTCCTCCCTGCGCTCCTCCCTATCGGCTGCGTCTTCCTCTTCCTCACGGAAGAACTCCGCCGCCTTTTGAAGCTTTTCGCGTTTAATCTGAGTCTGCGCGCTTTTTATTACCTGCTTGTACTCGTCGCTGCTGTCGCTTACCTCAAAGGTTCCCGTGTATTTCACGTTCAAGGAAAGGTCAAACTCATCGGCTATCAGCCGCGTCAGCGCGCGGTCAAAGCCCTTTGCGTCGAGAAGCGCCTTTCCCCCGTTGTTCAGATTTATAATAAGCGTTTTATCGTCAAGCCTTACGTCGGCATTGTTGAGCGTTCCGTTAATGCTCGGCATTTCTCGCTTCAACGCTGTGTAAAGCTCGGGGAAATAATCGGGCGTGAACAAGCCGGAGCTGAAATGCGGCTTTATGCATACCGAAGCGTCGAGCAGCTTGGCGTAGGTTTTTTCCGCCGCAAGGAGCTGATCTCTCGGTATCAGCTCGGAAAACTCGACCCAAAGCGTTACAACGCGCACCTCGTTAATTATATTCACTTTTATGACCGCTCCCCTGCGGATCGCCTTCGGAACTGCGCGGCTCTCCGCAAAGGAGCTGAAAATATCGTCCAGTGTTTTCATTCAATACCCTTATCTATTATCTTTAATGCCGCATCAATGCCGCAAAGCGGCAATTCACGGCGCAGCCAATTCACGGAATAACCTATTCATGCCGCATACGCGGCAATTCATTCCTGTTGAAAAGCGAGTCTTTTAAAGCGAGTTTTTTATATCGGGTCTATTTTAACAGATCTTCATTTACCCACCTATACACGCAAATGAATAGCCTTCGGCATGAATGGTTTCACGCAAATTTCGGCACTGCCGAATGAATTAATCGGCGTTGCCAATCATTATTTAAAGCTTTTCGATCTCTTCCATCAATGCATCGACGAGCTTATCCTCGTCAACCTTGGCGATGACCTCGCCCTTTTTGAATACCAGCCCGCAGCCGTCGCCGCCTGCAATGCCGATATCCGCCTCTCTCGCCTCGCCGGGACCGTTTACAACACAGCCCATAACGGCTACCTTTATGTTCTTTTCGCAGCCGCGCAGACGATCCTCGACCTCATTTGCGATCTTTACCAAGTCGATCCTGGTTCTGCCGCAGGTGGGGCACGACACGAACTGCACTCCGCCCTGCTTCAAATCGAGCGCTCTCAGAATATCGTCGGCGGCATATATCTCGCGAACCGGGTCGGCTGTGAGCGACACCCTTATCGTATCGCCTATACCGTGCATGAGAAGCGAGCCGATTCCTGCTGCGGATTTGATTATGCCCATGCGCTCGGTGCCTGCCTCGGTAACTCCTAAGTGAAGCGGATAATCGCACTGAGCGGCGGCAAGCTCATACGCCTGTATCATAGTTGACACGGTAGAGCTTTTCATCGAAAGCACGATATCGTAAAAATCAAATTTTTCAAGGAGCGACGCGTGATAAAGCGCGCTGTCGCATAAAGCCTGAGGAGTGGGATGCCCGTATTTAGCGAGTATCTCCTTTTCGAGTGAGCCCGAATTGACGCCTATGCGGATCGGGATACCGCGCTGACGGCAAGCGTCGGCAACAGCCTTTACCCTGTCGTCGGAGCCGATGTTGCCGGGATTAATGCGGATCTTATCAATGCCCGCAGCACACGCCTCAAGCGCGAGCTTGTAGTTAAAATGAATGTCCGCCACAACGGGAATATCGACCGCCTGTTTAAGAGCGGGAATAAGCTTTACCGCCTCCATATCGGGTATCGCGGCGCGGATTATCTGACAGCCCGCTTCCTTAAGCCGCTTAGCCTGCGCGACGCTGCCCTCTATATCGGTTGACGGAACGTTAAGCATCGACTGCACCGAAACGGGAGCGCCGCCGCCTATCAAAACATTTCCTGCCTTTACCTGAATTTTACTGCTCATACTGTCTCCCCCGTTCTATTCCATTTTCGGGAAGGTTCCCGTAATAAGTTTAAATATGTCGTTGCCCGTAATGAGCACGATAAATACTATCAGAAGAGCCAAGCCTACGCCGTTTACAATATACTCCACCTTGCGCGGAACAGGCTTGCGGAAAATCGCCTCTATAATAAGGAAAACAAAGCGTCCGCCGTCGAGCGCCGGGAACGGAAGCATATTCACAATGCCGAGGTTAACGGTTATAAGCGCCATTATGAACACAATGTTCAGCACCGCGTCGCCGAAGCCTGTTTCAAGTCCCTTTGAAGCTACGTCCGACACCGCCTTTGTTATTCCGACGGGTCCCGACATATCCGAAAGACTGAATTTGCCGCGGATCAAAAGCTCAAACGACTTCCATACGCTTTTGGCAAGGCTGACCGTACCCGTAAAGGTTTCTTCCGCAACCGTGAAGAAATTTTTATCCTTTGGCTCTAAATAAAAGTCGATTCCCACGGCGGTCTGATCATCTGATTTTTTATATGTGAAGAACTGAACGCCCTCTAACTCTGTCTTTTCTCCGTTTCTTATAACCGTAACGTCGCCCGTGTAGCGGACGCGCTTATCTCTGACCTCGATTTCGGGATACTTGAAATCCTTAGGCTTTTCAACCTTCGCCGTTGTGTAATAGCTGTCGATGATACCCTTTAAAATCGAGTAAGCCTCATCCTTTGTCTGAGCGGCGTTTATACGCTTTGTCTCGGGTGTGAGAACCTCGTCATACAGCTTCATCGTCATATCGTCGTCAATAAGCTTTTTGTCGCGCATTTCGAGAAGATAGTTCTTCGCGTCAACGCAGCAGTCCTGCTTGTAGACCGTGACCGAATCAGGGTCCACATCCTCGCAGGGAAGAAGCTGTATTCCCATGAGCAGATCACGGGAATTGGCGACGGAATATCCGCCTACCGAGGCGAATTTGTCGCCGACCTCCAAGCCCGAGTTCGCGGTGTAGGATTCGGGCGTGAAGCCCGTCACGGTCGTGTCAATAAACTCGCTTTGATTGACCGTTACAATGAACATCAGCAAAAAGCCGACAAGAATATTCATCACGGCGCCCGCGACAATTATGATCATGCGCTTCCAAATCTTGGCGTTTGTGAACGCGCGCGGATTGTCGCTCGACTGATCTTCGCCTTCCATGGCGCAATATCCGCCTATCGGGAACAGCCTGAGAGAATAGCGGGTCTCGCCCCTTTTAAAGCTTATCAGCTTGGGACCCATGCCCAAAGCGAACTCGTTGACCTGAACTCCCGATTTTTTGGCGCATATAAAATGACCGAACTCGTGAGCGAAAATAATAAATTCAAAGAGAAGAACGCCGATTATGATCAGCGCTATTGTTATGAGTACCTGCAAAAAAATATCAACTCCAAAAAAGATTCCGCAGAAAAATCAGTTCTTGTTTACCCTGTAAAAATAATTGATTAGGTTATCTTTCCCTTTACGTATTCGCGCGCCCTCGCGTCAACATCGAGGATATCCTCGACGCAGGACGGCGTAAAGTTTTGAATGTTCTCCAAGGCTCCGCTGACAAGCTCGCCTATATCGAGGAATTTTATCCTTCCCTGACGGAACATGAGGTTAGCCTCCTCATTAGCTCCGTTGGCTATAGCGGTCGCCGCTCCGCCCATTTCAAACGCCTTCTTGCAGGCGCGCAGACATTCAAATGTTTCGTAGTCCGGCTCAAAGAAGCTCATTTTGCCGATTTGAGCCAAATCAAGCTCCGCGACGGGAGATTCATAACGCATCGGATATGTTATCGCATATTGGATCGGGATACGCATATCGGGAACACCGAGCTGAGCCAGAACCGAATTGTCGGTGAACTCAACGAGCGAATGGATGATGCTTTCGCGGTGAACAACAACGTCGATGTCGCTGCCGCTTACGCCGAAGAGCCTGCCCGCCTCGATGATCTCAAGACCCTTGTTCATCATGGTGGCGGAGTCAATTGTGATTTTAGCGCCCATGCTCCAGTTGGGGTGCTTTAACGCCTGCTCCACGGTCACACCGCGAAGCTCCTCGGTAGTTTTGCCGAAGAAGGGACCGCCCGATGCGGTGAGGATCAGCTTCTTGATGACCTTTTTGTCGGGTATACCCTGCAAGCACTGGAATATGGCAGAGTGTTCGCTGTCAACGGGAAGCAGCTTAACGCCGTTTTCGCGCACAGCATTTGTGACAAGGTCGCCGCCCGCAACAAGAGTTTCCTTGTTGGCAAGCGCGATATCCTTTTTAGCCTGAGCCGCTGCGATCGTCGGCTGAAGGCCAACCATGCCCACAACGGAATTAACGACAAGATCCGCCTGAGGCAGACGCGCCGCCTCGATAAGACCGTCCATTCCGCCGAGCACCTTTATATCGGTATCGGCGAGAGCTATTTTAAGCTCCTCCGCCTTTTGTTCGTCGAATACAACGGCAAGCTCAGGCTTATATTTACGCGCCTGCCGTTCAAGTAATGTAATGTTCTTGGCGGCGGCAAGCGCTGAAACGCGCAGCCCGAGCTTGTCGGCAACGTCAAGAGTCTGCGTGCCGATAGAGCCTGTTGAGCCGAGAACAGAGATATTTTTCTTCATAGCTTACTCCACGACCTGTAAAAACGGCATAAACTGTCCCAGAACAACAACCAAAGGCGCGGTGAAAATAATGCTGTCACATCTGTCGAGCATTCCGCCGTGACCCGGGAATATCGTGCCGAAATCTTTTATTTTCATGTTGCGTTTTATCAGCGAGAAGCTGAGATCGCCTATGATCGAAACAATGGAATCGAAAATGGCAAGCACCACCAGCGAGCCGAAGTTTACGCGGATCTCAGGCTCTCCCGTGAAAATGAGGAATTGGAACACCAGACCCATTATCATAGCCGAAGCGACACAGAAAACCATGCCGCCGAGCACTCCCTCAACCGTCTTTTTAGGGCTGATATTCGGACAGAGCTTGCGCCTGCCGAAATAGCTGCCGATAAAATATCCTCCGCCGTCAGCCATCCACGGAAGCAGAAAAATTGCAACGAAGAAAAAGCTGACGCTGTAGCCGTTTGTGACGCACGCGAGCGGGATCGCGCTCATTCCGAACGTGATAAGCGTTGTACCGAACATCGCGTAGGCAAGGTTGATAAAATGAAGCCTTTTGTGATAAGCAAGACACACCACAAAGCCCAGCACCAAAAACAAATAGGTAAAAATATAGGTAAGCGTGCCGACAGACACCGAAATCGGCATAACAAGCGCGTAAAGCATACAAACAACCGTGAGCGGAATGCAGCTCAGCATTTTTTTGGCGTCCAAATACTCTCCCACCATCAAAACCGAGGCGAGACCGACGACAATACCCGTGAGCGGGTGCCAAAATTCCGAGATAATAATAACAAGCAAAACCGCCGGTATTCCGATCGCCGCTGTAAGCAAACGCGGCTTCATAGATTTCATAATGATCCCCATCACCTTTCTGCCCGCCGGAAGCGGATCCGCCGAAAGCCGCGCACCGTCACACGATTTACGAAAAAACGGAACGCGGCATTTCCGCGAAACTGAACTAAGAAATAATTAAAACAGATTATTCAGCGCTGTTATACCCCGCCGTAGCGGCGGTTCCGCTGTGAATATATGCGAACAGCCTCGTCAAGATCGGATTTTTGAAAATCCGGCCACAGCTTGTTCATAATGACAAACTCGGTATATGCCGACTGCCAAAGCATAAAATTTGAAATGCGATATTCGCCGCTCGGACGAATAATCAGATCGGGGTCGGGCTGACCCGCGGTGTAAAGATAGTCAGAAACAAGCTGCTCGCCGATATCGTCAACCGAGATTTTACCGAGCTTTACATCGGCGCTTATGTTTTTCACCGCGCGAACTATCTCATCCCTGCTGCCGTAATTCATGGCGATGTTCAGCACCATGCCGTCTCTGTGGGCGGAGCTCTCTTCATTCTCCGCCATCAGCTCCTGCAGCTCGGGTGAAAACCCGCTTTTGTCACCGATGAAGCGCACAACGATATCATCGTCCTTAAAATCCTCAATAGCCTCTTTCAAATAGGATTTGAACAATCCCATAAGCGCTCCGACCTCATCCTCGGGACGCTTCCAGTTTTCGGTCGAAAACGCGTAGACCGTAAGATATTTTACGCCGATCTCCGAACAGTAGCGCGCAATGGTGCGAAAGGTTTTTGCTCCCTCGCGGTGTCCCGCCTTGCGCGGAAGCCCGCGCTTTTTCGCCCATCTGCCGTTGCCGTCCATAATGATCCCGATGTGAACCGGCAGAATAATACCCTCTTCCGAGGACAATTGACTCTGAGCATCGCTTTCTTTTTTATTTTTACCAAAAATTGCCATTTTACAGCTCCAAAACCTCTTTTTGCTTTTCAGCCGAGAGCTTGTCGATCAGTTTGGTCGTTTTATCGGTAAGCTCCTGAGTCTTTTTCTCGCCCTGCTTGAGGTCGTCCTCGGTGAGCTCTCCGGATTTCTTCATAGCCTTTAGCTTTTCGATCGTGTCACGTCTAACGTTTCTGACCTGAACCTTTGTATCCTCGGCGATTTTCTGAACGTCCTTGACGATCATTTTACGTCTTTCCTCGGTGAGAGGCGGGAAAACAAGGCGTATAACCTTGCCGTCGTTGTTGGGATTGATGCCGATATCGGATTTTTGGATAGCCTTCTCGATTTTTTTGATAACGGAAACATCCCACGGCTGAATAGTGAGCGTTCTCGCCTCCGTAACCGACACAGCCGCGAGCTGGTTAACGGGTGTGGGTACGCCGTAGTAATCGACCTTTACCTTGTCAAGAACGGCGGGATTGGCTCTGCCGGCTCTGATCTCCGCAAATTCCTGACGCATATGGTCAACTCTTCTGCCCATTCTTTCCTCTGCCTTTTTTAACTGTTCTTTCATGCTTAAGCCTCCTGAGTATTGAGTATATTTATAGATTGGTTAAGTATCGTTCGTTTTTATACGATCAGCAGGTAACTACCGTGCCGATATTCTCTCCGCAAACGGCGCGGAAAATATTTTCGGGCTCTTCGATGCTGAAAACAATGATCGGAAGCTCATTTTCCTTGCACAGCGCGGTGGCGGTGCTGTCCATAACAGCTAGATCCCTTCTGAGCACCTCGCTGTAGGAAATCGAGTCAAACTTTTGGGCGTCGGGATTCTTTTTGGGGTCGCTGTCGTAAACGCCGTCAACCATTGTCGCCTTCATTATGACGTCCGCCTCTATCTCAACCGCTCTGAGCGCGGCGGCGGTGTCGGTGCTGAAGAACGGGTTGCCTGTTCCGCAGCCGAAGATCACGACTCTGCCCTTGTTGAGATGGCTTACAGCCTTGTTGCGAATATAAGGCTCGGCGACCTGACGCATTGAAATGGCGGTCTGCACTCTCACGTCAAGCCCTAACTGTTCCAAAGCGTCGCAAACTCCGAGCGCGTTGATCGTTGTGGCGAGCATTCCCATGTGGTCGGCGCGTGTCCTGTCCATCTCTCCCGACGATCTTCCGCGCCAGAAGTTTCCGCCGCCCACTACAACGCCTACCTGAACTCCGGCGTCAACACATCTCTTGATCGGCTCACAGATTTTCAATACGGTATCAAAGTCGATGCCGTGCTTTTGCTCACCGGCAAGCGACTCTCCCGAAAGCTTCAATAATATTCTCTTATATTTGGGTTGCATATATAACACCTCATTATTTATAATTATTTATAATTATTTAATATTATACAATATCTTGCCGGTAAAGTAAAGAAAAAACGTCAAATAATTTAAAACATCCGACATACAGTATTTGTCACCGTGCTTCTTTTTTTCCGTAAACGAAATATATCAGTATAGAACCAAAAAATTTAGCTCAGATAAAATCCAAAAATACCCGAATTAAACTCGAAAAAAACCGATATTTCTCGAAAATTCCGCATACAAAAAATACACCGTGTAAATCTTGACAAGCGAAAGCAAAAAGAATATAATATATGGGTTAATATATAAATCAGTATATAAATACGCTTTGGGATTTTTATCCCGCTTGAAAGGATTGATTGAAATGGCTGCAAAACCAACCATGCTCACCGAGGAAGGTCTCAGAAAGCTTGAAGAAGAGCTCGAATATTTACATAACGTAAAACGTAAAGAAATCGCCGAGAAGATCAAGGTCGCGCGCTCCTACGGCGACCTTTCCGAAAACAGCGAATACGACGACGCGAAAAATGAACAGGCTATCATGGAGGCGAGAATCACCACCATCGAGAGCATTCTTAAAACCGCCGTTATCATCGACGAATCAAACACCTCTAACGAGCACGTTCACCTCACATCGCTTGTAAAGGTAGAAATGCTCAAAACCGGCAGACAGGTCGAATACCGTATCGTCGGCTCGGGCTCAAACGAAGCAAATCCCAAGGAGGGCAAAATCTCCGACGAGTCCCCCATCGGCAAGGCTCTCATGGAAAAGAGCGTGGGAGATGTGGTCGAGGTCGAGACACCCGGCGGCATTGTTGCGCTTAAGATTTTGGAAATCAACAAGTAATTCACAGGAAGGACGTTTCACATATGAGTCAGAAGCCACAGCAGGCAAACAGCAGCGATGTAATTCAGGTTCGTTACGACAAGCTGAACGCGCTCAGAGAAGCCGGCAGGGATCCCTTTGTCATCACAACCAGCGAGAGAGATACCTACACCGAGGAAATCAAAAACGACTTTGAAAAATACGAGAACACCGACGTATGCGTTGCGGGCAGGATCATGTCGAAGCGCGGCAAGGGCAAGGTCTCTTTTCTTGACCTGCACGACAAAAGCGGCAAAATCCAGATTTTCGCGAAATTTGACGATTTGGGCGAGGTTGAATACGGCTTTTTGAAAAAGTGGGACATCGGCGACATCGTTGAGGTCAAGGGCTTCGTATTCAAGACCCAAATGGGCGAAATCTCGATCCACGCCAAGGAAGTGCGCCTGCTCTCAAAGTCACTCAAGCCTCTTCCCGAAAAATACCACGGTCTCACAAACACCGATTTAAGATACCGTCAGCGCTATGTCGATTTGATTATGAATCCCGAAGTCAAGGACACATTCATCAAGCGCTCGCAGATAATCAGCAGTATCCGCCGTTTCCTTGACGCTCAGGGCTTTATGGAGGTTGAGACTCCAATGCTCGTTGCCAATGCGGGCGGCGCGGCTGCAAGACCCTTCCTTACCCATTTCAACGCTCTTGACGAGGATCTCAAGCTCCGCATTTCTCTTGAGCTCTACCTCAAAAGACTTATCGTTGGCGGATTGGAGCGCGTATATGAAATCGGCAGAGTATTCCGCAACGAGGGCGTGGACACCCGTCACAACCCCGAATTCACGCTCATGGAGCTTTATCAGGCATACACCGACTATCACGGCATGATGGATCTCACCGAAAAAATGTACCGTCACGTTGCGCAGGAGGTGCTCGGCACCACCAAAGTCACCTACAACGGGATCGAGATAGATTTCGGCAAGCCCTTTGAGCGCATAACGATGCTCGACGCGGTCAAAAAGTACGCGGGCGTTGATTTCAACGAGATCAAGACCGACGAGGAAGCCAAGGCGATCGCAAAGGAACATCACGTCGAGTTTGAGGAAAGACATAAGAAGGGCGACATCCTCAGCCTGTTCTTCGAGGAATTTGCTGAGGAGCACATGGTTCAGCCCACATTTGTAATGGATCACCCTATCGAGATTTCTCCGCTCACAAAAAAGAAGCCCGAAAACCCCGACTATGTGGAGCGTTTCGAGTTCTTTGTAAACGGATGGGAAATGGCAAACGCCTATTCCGAGCTGAACGACCCGATCGACCAGCGCGAGCGCTTCAAGGCGCAGGAGGAAGCTTTAGCGCAGGGTGACGAGGAAGCCAACACGACCGACGAGGACTTCCTCAACGCGCTCGAAATAGGAATGGCGCCCACCGGCGGCATTGGCTACGGCATAGACAGAATGGTAATGCTCTTCACCGACTCCGCAGCGATAAGAGATGTGCTGCTGTTTCCCACGATGAAATCGCTCGACCAGCCGAAGAAGCAGGAGAAGGCGAAGGAGCTGCCCGCGGATTTCGAATGTGCCTGCAACACCTGCCCCTCTCAGGAGGCATGCAAGGCTGCGCAGGAAGCGGCAGCAAACGGCTCGGATCAGTAAAGGAGATACGAAAATGAATAAAATCATTAAAACAGTGTTAGGCGGCGTTTTGTATGTCGTTATCGTGATCGGACTTTGGAATCTGTTTGACTTCATCTGGAAAACATGGATAAACGGAAGCGGATACATTTTTTCCTCAACATATCACATTTTATACCCGCTCGGCTTTGGCGTTGTTACATACTTGATTTTATTTGTGGTCAATACTGTAAGGAGAAAAAACAAATAAACACTATAATAAACTATCCCCGAAAACCGTTTATCTGT
>JBGUPW010000139.1:0-2457 GCA_045130495.1 Ruminococcus sp.
GTTTCTCTTGAAAAAAGCGTTTGCTACGTTCAAGAAAATGATTCAACTTTCTTGGACAGCCTTGAACTGTTCTTTTCGGAGGTGCAAAAGGACAGCGCGAACGGGCGGCTCGTGTATCACGATTTGATATTTTACAAGGACAGAAACTATGCCTACAGCAAGGATTACGATTACATGGTCACAGACTACGGCTTCGCGTCGTCGGAGCAGCTCCCGTCAGATTTTACAGTAACGATATCCGAATCGTCGTCTGTGGTGGCAACGCCGAGGAGGTAGCCTCGCTGACTACGCTTTCCCATCAGTTTTACCGCGACGAAAGTATCATCTATATCTTTTCCTTTATCGATCCCGATGACCGTCCGGAAGTGCTGGATTTAATGGGCGATAGGAGAGAGATGGTGCATTTCGCACCGTACACGCCTTATTGCTTTCGCTCGTATGAGGAAAGCGGAACATTATACCGTGAACTGTTAGGCTTCCGCGAGGAGCAGACCGTCAAACCAAAACGCGGCTTTGGCAGAAAAAGGCGGAGGTGAGGCGATGGCAAAATATACGAATACGGCGGGTTTCAAAGCAATTTCCAATGAAAATACGGAGGAACCCAACGAAAAACTGCCGCGGGCGCTTTTGTTTCTGATAATCGGCGGCATTGTTGTCGTTGTATTTATCGTCTTTCTGATGATTCACGCCGTTGCCTCGAACCATAGGGCAACAGCAACGGCTGATGAGGCTATGACGATTGCCGTGACAACGCAAAGCTATGATTACAATGAACTGTTTGACGTTTCTGAAAGCACTTCCACAAGCGAACCGGCGACAGTGAATTTGCAGAACTCCACGGTCAATATTGAAATTCCCGCTCCGCGTGAGGAAACCCAGCCGACAACCGCAGCGCCGCAGGAAAGCCGTCCGGAAGCTCAGCCTACACAGCAAAGCAGCGCGCAGGAATCAAGGCAAAGCCCTCAGCAGAATCCGATCAGCGGCGACAGCGGTTCCTCTAAGGTTTATGTTACCGAAATCTCGCTTTCTCAATCGAGCCTGTCGCTGACGGTCGGGCAGTCCTTCACGCTCTCGGCAAGTGTTTCTCCGAATAACGCGACGAACAAAAGTGTCACATGGACATGCAGTAACAGCTCTGTGGCAACTGTCAATCGAGGCGTTGTAAAAGCGCAGAAAGCAGGAACGGCAACGATCTACGCTGTAAGCAGTAACGGGAAGACGGCAAGCTGCACCGTTCAGGTTGCGGAGAAACAGGAGTCAAGGCTGAATATTTCTCTGTCACCGGGTGATACGACAATCAAGGTCAGTCAGCAACTGACGATTATACTCAACGGCGCGTCAAAATGCGAGTGGAGCGAAAGCAATCCGTTTGTCGTGAAAATGTTGAGCAAGGGCAGCGATTATTACACCATCAAGGGTGCGAAAAAGGGCGTCACCAATATTGTCGCAACGCTCCCGAACGGGCAGAGCTGCAAGATGAAAAAAACGGTGGAATAATAAGGCTCCGGGTATAAGACTCGGAGCTTTTTTCTAATCAGACGAGCGCGTTCGTTGACAGTTGTTGTTGACTATGCTATCATTAAGCAAGGATAATCAGGATTTTCGATATGATTATAAAAAATTCTCAAAGAAAAATGGGGAATAGAGATGTTTTGGGATAGGATTTCACCGATATATGATTTGTTTGAAAATATTTATAACAACAAGGCCTATACCGGAACCGGAGCAAAGGTCGCCGATCTGATCAATTCTGACGATAAGGTTTTAGAATGTGCCTGCGGTACAGGAGCAATCAGCGTCTTTATCGCGGCTAAATGCAGAGAACTGACAGCGACTGATTTTTCGGTCGGAATGATCAAGCAGACAATGAAAAAGTGTCGGAAATATAAAAATGTATCATTCAGGCGAGCCGATATCACTCATTTGAATTGCAGAGATGAACTGTTTGACAAGGTCGTTGCGGGGAATGTCATCCATCTTTTGCCCGAACCCGAAAAAGCGATCAAAGAGTTGGAACGCGTTGTAAAACCCGGAGGGTTGATTATCATTCCTACCTATATCAATATGTCAACCGGAAGCGGAAAACTCGCGGTAAAATTCATTGAGAAACTCGGCGCAAGCTTTAAGCGTCAGTTTGACTTGGAATCATATCGGGAGTTTTTTAAGGAAATGGGATATGAAAATGCAGAATATACCGTAGTGGACGGACGAATGCCCTGTGCTATTGCGGTCATTGAAAAACAAACAGAGCAGGATCGCGGCAAATGATCCTGCTCTGAATTTTTTAATTATGCCTGTTTGCTTTTATAATCCTCCAACGCCGCCTGAATTGCTTCCTCGGCTAAAACCGAGCAGTGCATTTTATAAGCAGGCAAGCCGTCGAGGGCTTCGGCTACGGCTTTGTTGGTGAGCTGCATGGCGTCCTCAACGCGCTGACCCTTTATCAGCTCCGTCGCC
>JBGUPW010000140.1:0-30429 GCA_045130495.1 Ruminococcus sp.
TGTTTGTCGGTGCGGTATATGCTGCACCCCATATCTTTAAGCCGCTTTAGCACATCTTCGTCGGGATGACCGTAATCGTTGTTTTTGCCGCAGGAAATCACGGCAATATCAGGATCAACGCTCTTTAGGATTTTATCTGTCGTCGAGGTTTTGCTGCCGTGGTGCCCTGCCTTGAGCACGTCGGTGCTTAAATCAGTCTTGACTGTTTTCATCTCTCCCGTTTCGGCGTCGCCCGTCAGCAGGAACGACCGCTTTCCGAAGCTGAGCTTTATGACAATTGAACAGTTGTTCAGATTCTTTTCGTCGATTTTCACGGGCGCTATAATATCCGCCGAAAAGTCATCGCCGCTTGCGATTGTTACCCCCGCCTTACCGTTTTTTGCGGTGAGGTTTTTGCTTTTTAACGACTTGAGCAGATTCTCATAAAGCGAGGTGTTCGCGCTGACCTTTGGCATATATACCGAGCCGATTTCAAAATTTCTCACAATATACGGCATTGAGCCGATGTGGTCGGCGTGCGGGTGAGTGGCTACAAGATAATCGATCTTTTTGAAGCCCTCGCTTTCGATGTACTTGATTATGCTCTCGCCGTAATAGTTATCGCCGGCGTCAACAAGCATTGATTCGCCGTTTGGAAGCTCCGCGAAAATCGAATCGCCCTGCCCCACGTCGAGAAAATGAACCGAAAGCTTTCCCTCCGGCGGCGCTTCCTGTTCCTCGCCGAAGAGGATATACTCAAGCGAGCATGAGCACAGGATCGCCGCCGTGAGAAGGCAGGCTGTTAAAATTTTTAATGAGGATAATAACTTCTTTTTCATAACGATGTTTTATGCCGATTTGACCGTGTAGAGCTGGTAGTATTTGCCTTTTTGCTCTAAAAGCTGTTCGTGTGTGCCGCGCTCGATTATTCTGCCGTGCTCCAGTACAATGATGCAGTCGGAGTTTTTGACAGTCGAAAGTCGGTGAGCGATTACAAATGTCGTTCTGCCCTTCATCAGCTTATCCATGCTCTCCTGAACCAGTTTTTCGGTTCGGGTATCTATCGAGCTTGTCGCCTCGTCAAGAATAAGGGCAGGCGGGTCGGCAACCGCGGCGCGGGCTATGGCAAGCATCTGCCGCTGTCCCTGACTCAGATTTCCTCCGTCAGCCGTGATCACCGTGTTGTAGCCGTCGGGAAGCTGACGGATGAAGCTGTCGGCATTGGCGAGCTTCGCCGCTGCGATAACCTCCTCGTCGGTGGCTTCGAGCCTTCCGTAGCGGATATTTTCCATTATAGTGTCGGTAAACAGACTTGTTTCCTGAAGCACTACGCCGAGAGAACGGCGCAGATCCGCTTTTTTGATCTTGTTTATGTTTATACCGTCGTAACGGATCTTACCGTCCTGAATATCGTAAAATCTGTTGATAAGATTTGTAATTGTGGTTTTTCCCGCTCCGGTTGAGCCGACAAACGCGATTTTCTGACCGGGCTTAGCGTAGATGTCGATATTGTGGAGAACCATTTTGTCGTCGGTGTAGCCGAAGTCAACGTCGTCCAGAACAAGAGCGCCGCGCTGTGGCTTGTATTCCACCTCACCCGTAGCCTGATGCGTGTGCTTCCACGCCCACAGACCCGTGCGATTTTCGGTTTCGCAGAGCTTGCCGTCTTTGTATTCGGCGTTCACAAGAGTGACGTAGCCGTTGTCCTCCTCGCTCTTCTCGTCGAGCAGAGCAAATATACGCTCGGCTCCCGCAAGTGCCATTACAATGCTATTGAATTGCTGACTAACCTGGCTTATCGGCATATTGAAGTTTTTGTTGAAGGTCAAAAAGCTCACGAGCGAACCGATAGAAAGGTTGAGCACGGGAACACCGACGCAGTTCACGGCTAAAATACTGCCGACTATGGCGCAGAGAACGTAGCTGACGTTGCCGAGCTGGGCGTTTACGGGCATTATGATATTTGCGAACATATTAGCGTTGTAGGCGCTGTTGTAGAGCTTGTCGTTGAGCTTTGTAAACTCCTCAACGTTCTTTTTCTCGTGGTTAAAAACCTTAACGACCTTCTGCCCCTTCATCATCTCCTCGATGTAGCCGTTTTCTTTTCCGAGGTCGGTCTGTTGGGCAACAAAATGCTTTCCGCTTTTGCCCGCGAGAGTTTTTGAAACGAACATCATCACCGCGACCATTATAAGAGTCAGCAGAGTGAGAGGAACGCTGAGCGTGAACATACTCGCGAGCACCGCGACGATCGTTATAGCGCTGTTGAAAACCTGAGTCATGCTCTGGCTTATCATCTGGCGCAGGGTATCGACGTCGTTTGTGTAAACGCTCATGATATCGCCGTGGGCGTGAGTGTCAAAATACTTTATAGGCAAACTTTCCATGTGTCGGAAAATGTCGTTTCGCAGATCGCGCATCGTGCCCTGGGTGACGTAAATCATTATACGTGCCTGAGTGTATGTTGCCGCCGTACCTATCAGGTAAAACACAGCGACGCGTGCTATTGCTAAAAGCAAAGGAGTGAAATCCGCCGCTTTTCCGGAGGCAACCTCTTCCACAAGCGGAGTGATGTAGTCGTCAAACAAGGTCTGAATAAACAGGGTTCCCTGAACGCTCGCTAAAACGCTCACGATAATGCACAAGAATACGATTATCATTTGCACCTTATAACGCTTAAAGATGAGTGCCATCAGGCGTTTAAAGGTTTTCATGCTCTTTTTGGGGTCTTCGATCTTGGCGCGGGGCTGAGTGTTTCTTCTGTGACCCGGTGTGGGACCTGCCATATCATTTCTCTCCTTTCTTGTCAAAGTCGCCGTTGCCCACGGTTTGGGCAATATAGGTTTCGCTGTAGATCTTACAGGATCTCATCAGCTCGTCGTGCGTGCCGACCGCGTTTATTTCGCCGTTTTCCATTACAACGATCCGGTCGGCATTCTCCACGCTCGAAACGCGCTGAGATATAATAAGCTTTGTGGTGTCGGGGATCTCCTCTGCGAATGCTCTGCGGATCTTGGCGTCGGTAGCAGTGTCAACCGCGCTGGTGGAGTCGTCGAGAATAAGTATGAGAGGCTTTTTGAGAAGCGCCCTCGCTATACAGATCCTCTGCTTCTGACCGCCCGAAACATTGGTGCCACCCTGTTCGATTTTTGTGTTGTAGCCGTCGGGAAAATCTCTGATAAAGTCGTCGGCACAGGCGAGGCGGCAGGCGGCTATACATTCCTCCTCGGTTGCATTTTCGTTGCCCCAGCGCAGATTGTCGAGAATCGTTCCGCTGAACAGAACGTTCTTTTGCAGAACGACCGAAACCTTGTCGCGAAGTGTTTCAAGGTCGTAGCCCCGCACATCCTTGCCGCCGACCTTTACGCAACCCTCGCTGACGTCGTAAAGCCTGCCTATCAGGTTTACAAGACTCGTTTTCGAACTGCCCGTGCCGCCGAGGATCCCTACCGTTTCGCCTGATTTGATGTGAAGATTAATGTTGCTCAGCACGGGCTTTTCGCTTTTTTCGCTGTAGCTGAAATACACATTTTCAAAATCTATGCTGCCGTCGGGCACGTCGTAATCGGGATTTTCGGGATTGCGGACCGTTGCTTCCTCATTGAGCACCTGTGCGATTCTCTGACCGCTCGCCATACTCATTGTAAGCATAATAAAGATCAACGCGATCATCATCAGGTTCATTAGAATATTCATGCAGTAGGCAAGCATACTCGTAAGCTCACCCGTTGTAAGGCTGCTGCCGACGATCATGTTCGCGCCGAACCAGCTTATCGCGATGATCGAGGCGTAGATCGTAAGCATCATCAGAGGCGACACCGAAACCATCAGCTTTTCGGCTTTTAAAAAAAGCGTGTAAAGATTGAGAGTAGCGCGTTCAAATTTTGTGATCTCATAGTTCTCGCGGACAAACGCCTTGACTACACGGATCGAGTTGACGTTCTCCTGAACTCCCGCGTTCAGCTCGTCGTACTTCTCAAAAACCTGCATAAAGTATTTGTGGGTCTTGCGGATAAGGAAGAACATTACAACGCCCAAAAACACCACAGCCACAAGGTATATGCTCGCAAGCTCGGCGTTTATCATCATCGTTATCGTCATGGCTACGATAAGGCTGACTGGAGCGCGGAAGCAGATCCGCAGTATCATCTGATAGGCGTTCTGAACGTTGGTGACGTCGGTCGTCATGCGCGTAACAAGTCCCGCAGTGGAGAATTTGTCGATATTCGCGAAGCTGAAAGTCTGAATGTTTTGGAACATCGCCAAACGCAGATTCCTCGCGAAGCCCGCCGACGCCTTTGCTCCGAAAACGCCGCCCATAGCTCCGCCGAAAAGAGCGACCAGGGCGCACAGCAGCATTAAGCCGCCCGTAAGCACGATATGCCCCATATCGGGACCGTCGGGATTCTGGATACCGCTGTCTATCATTGAGCTGATAAGCAGCGGAATAAGCATTTCCATGATTACTTCAAGAATCATATAAATCGGAGTGGCAACCGACGCCTTGCCAAACCCTTTTATATGCTTTGCAAGCGTTTTTACCATTTAATCACCCTTTACCGTTAATTTCCTATATTATACTGCAAATTATTAAAAATCACAATATACTTTTCAGGGTTTTTGTTTGATATTTGCTATAGAGAGCCTCTAAAAATTCAATGTCATGTTTATACGCGGCAGAGAATTTTTAGAGGTTTCCTAAAGGATATCAAAAAAAAAAACGCCCGAAGGCGCTTTTCTATACATTTTATTTACTTTTTCGCGTGGATCTTCTTTTCCTCGCCCTTTAAAAGTCGTTTGATGTTTTCCCTGTGCATAACTGTGGCGAAAATACCGATTATCAGAGCGCTGAATGTCGCGATTAGCACATACCACAGACATGGCTTTGTCAGCAGGTGGTCAAACACGAAAGTAAACAAAAACGTATACGGCGCATAAAGCAGCGCGCAAATTATACTTGCAAGGGAGATGATTTTCTTGATGAAGAAGATAACAAGGAAGGTCGCGAGAATAAGCAGGAACACGCGCCAGTCGGAGCTGAGCATGAGCGCCGCAGCGGTGACTATGCCCTTTCCGCCCTTGAAGTGGAAATAAATCGGGAAAGAGTGACCCAAAATGCAGAATATTCCGGAAAAATACTTAACACAGTTCAAGAAGCAGCGCCTGAACCACTCGTCCTGAACGGGAATATCGGCGAACAACACAAAAATGAAATAGCCGATAAACACCGCCGCAATACATTTTAAAGCGTCGCATACGATCGTGATTATCGCGGGAACCTTGCCCACCGAGCGCAGAACATTTGTAAAGCCTGCGTTTCCGCTGCCCAAATCGCGTATATCGCTTTTGCCTTTTGTAAATATCTTTGTGACGATAACGGCGGGATTGATACTTCCTATAAGATAAGCCACAACAGCGGCGATCAGGAAAAGGTACCAGTTCGCGCAAAAAATAGAAGTCAAGGTTTGCAGCATTATTTATCTCCCCTCTCTCGGATAATGATTTTGACAGGCGTTCCCTCCAGACCGAAAGCCTCTCGGATGCGGTTTTCAAGATACCGCTGATAGGAAAAATGGAACAGCTCCTTGTCGTTGCAGAAAAAGACGAATGACGGCGGCTTAACTCCCGCCTGAGTCATATAGAATATTTTAAGCCGTTTGCCCTTGTCGGACGGCGGCTGAACGCGCGTTGTAGCCTGGGCAAGAAGCTCGTTGAGCGTGCCCGTGGTAATGCGGCGGCAGGTGTTTTCGTAGCACATGACTATGCTCTCAAACAGCTTGTCTATCCTCTGCCCAGTTTTGGCTGATATGAAAACCTGCGGAGCGTAGGACATAAAAGCAAAATCGGCGTCAAGCTTCTTTTTGAACTCCTGCATGGTTTTGTCGTTTTTCTCGACAGCGTCCCACTTGTTCACTGCTAAAACACAGGCTCTGCCCGCGTCGTGCGCCAAGCCCGCGACCTTAGTATCCTGCTCGGTTATACCCTCGGTGGCGTCGATCATAATAACGCACACGTCGCTGCGCTCTATCGCCATTTTCGCGCGGAGGATACTGTACTTTTCAATGTCGTCGTATATCCTGCTCTGACGGCGCAGACCTGCTGTATCGGTAAAATTGAATCTGCCGAATTTATTCTCGACAAGAGTGTCGATAGCGTCGCGCGTCGTGCCCGCAACATCCGAAACTATGCAGCGGTCGATATCCGTTATTTTATTTATCAGCGAGGATTTGCCCGCGTTGGGCTTGCCGATCACCGCAACGTTTATAACGGAATCGTCCGCTTCGGCTTCATCCTCAAAGCTGAGATACTCAAAAACGCGGTCGAGCAAATCTCCCGTGCCGTGACCGTGAACCGCCGAGACCGCGACGGGATCGCCCAAGCCGAGATTATAAAACTCGTAAAACTCCATAGGAGGCTCGCCCACCGAGTCGGCTTTGTTGACGCAAAGCACAACGGGCTTGCCCGATTTCAGAAGCATTTGCGCGACCTCGTTGTCGGTGGCGACCATTCCGCTTTTGAGGTCGGTAACAAGTATAATTGCCGAGGCGGTGTCTATAGCGACCTGAGCCTGACGGCGCATTTGGATCAAAATAACATCGTCGCTTTTCGGCTCAATGCCGCCCGTGTCAACCACGATAGCCGTTTTGCCGCACCACTCTACCTCGCCGTATATTCTGTCCCGAGTAACGCCGGGAGTGTCGTCTGTAATCGAAAGCCTCTGCCCTATCAGCTTGTTGAACAGTGTGCTTTTGCCGACATTAGGTCTTCCTACAATTGCTATAACGGGTTTAGCCAACGCTGTTCCCCCCTTTTTTATCATCAAAATTGCATTATAAAAGAAAAACAGGGCGTGCAGTATCCCTGCCGCCCGTCTGATGAATTAAGCGTCTTTCTTAACAACTACCTGTCTGCCTTTATACATACCGCAGTTTGTGCACGCTTTATGAGCAGCGGTAAGCTCGCCGCAGTTTGAGCAGGTTACAAGTGTGGGAGCGTCCAGCTTCCAAACTGTTGAACGTCTTGAGCTTTTTCTTGCGTGTGATGTTTTTCTGGTGGGTACTGCCATGACAAATTACCTCCTTATATGTGTATTAATCCATAAGCTGTTTTAAAACCGCGAGCCTGGGATCGACGGAACGACTCTCGCAGCCGCATTCGCCGCTGTTCAGGTTCTTTCCGCATATCCTGCAAAGTCCCTTGCAGTCCTCCTTGCAGAGGTTTTTTTGAGGAAGATTGAGAAGGATATCCGAGAAAATGATCTCGTCCAACTCAACGGTAAAATCAGGTGTTTCAATATAGTCGTCGTTGCCCTCATCGGCAAGCGTTTGCGCAAGCCTGTGAGAGAAGGTCACGCTTTCGCGGCGGGTAAACGGTTCGCCGCAGCGGTCGCAGCATCTGCTGTAGTCGTAGCCGCAGTCAAGCGTGAGAGTGACTAAGCTCGCCCTGTTGCGGGCGACAGCCGTTACCGATACGGGAGAAGTGAACGGAAAGACCCCGTCGATTTCGACGTCCGATAAATTCAGCTCATAATCAAGCCGCTGCTCGGAACCGTCGTTGAGGAATACCGATTTTAGTTCAAATAGCATGATTACACCTCTGACCGCACGGACACATATTAAAACGCTGTCTTATATTATACAAAAGGTTTAAGTCTTTGTCAACATCAAAATTCAATAAATCACGCAGTTTTTTCTTTTTTTATCGGCTGATGTTATACTTTAATTCCTTTTAGGAACTTTAATTTTTTGCATCAGGATCGTAAACCATTGTATTGCGCGACTCGTAATATACCTCGGTGTCATGGTCGGGCATCACAAAGCTTATTTCGTAGCCCCTGTCGCCGTATTCCGCATTGACGCTCTCACCGTTCACAAAAAATGTGTAGTCGGTATCGGTGGCGATAAATTCAAAATACAGCTTAACGCTCTCTCCCGCGCGGTAACTGTCCTTCGCCCCCGAAAATGCAAACTTCTGTCCGTGATAATCAACCTTGTATTTTTTGTTTCCGCACATCTCGTCATCTCCTCCCGGTTGTCAGCAGTTTGTTCTGCGCCGCGGTCGACAAGCGGAAGCGCAAACCGCCGCGGCGCATAAACCAAAATTTTGTTTTAATAAAATAAAAATGATCAAGCCAGTTCAGCCGCTATTCTTTGGATCGCGGTAACGTCCCTGACGTCAATTATTTCGTCCGCTTTAACATCGGCAACCGTTTTTATATCCTGATTGTTCAAGTCGATTTCCGCGCCGCTGAACTCTGCTAAATGACGCTGCAAAGCCGTGGCGTCGGCAACATTCACCACGCCGTCGAGGTTGACGTCGCCCACGAGCGCATTGCCGAAAAGAACCGTAAGCGGACAGCAGCGCTCAATGCAAGCCTGCTCGGTCTTTAGAGATATAAGGACTCCGCCCTTCAGGTTATTGTTCACCTTAACAAACTTATTTTGCCCGAATATGCATTTGATATCCGTTCTGCCGTCGCCGTCAATGTCGTAATCGCAGCAGACTGAGTTTAAGGCTTCATCAGTGTATTCGTCGCTGATCTTCGAGCCCTTGCGCAGCACTCTCTCAACATTGTAAAATTCTCCGCCGACTGTCTTTTCGCCTGTGGACAAATTGAGCGTATACGCCTTTTTGTTTGCAAGGGTATAATTCACCGTTATCTTGACGTTCTTATCGGGCATGACAAAATAGGGGCAATCGGCGTTTACGATCTCAACGTCGTTCGAGGTCACTGTCATCGACTTGATATATTTGCCTTCGGGAACCTGTGCCGGATCTGCGAGAATATATACAACCTCTCCGTTGTATTGCTGAGTGATCCGGTAACCGTAGTCGCCGGACTTGCTTGAAGCAAAGCCACTGTTTACGGTGATCTTGTGCGGTGTATGCTCACCGGCAAGTATCAGGGTTATCCTGCGTGCGGGAACCGTGTAGGACTCCTCTCTCGAAAGAGAAAGCGTCACTCTTCCCGATGCAGGGATAAGTGTGCAGGTATCGAGCAAGTAGAAGCTTCTCTTTGCCTGATTAAAGCCGATATCGTAGCCGCCGCAGCCGTCGATATCAAACTCATTTATATAGCCGCCTTCCTCTGCGCTGTACTCAAATTTTTGTCTCTTTGATTTTTGGTGCAGAACAAAGTATATGCCGTACACCTCACTCTCGGCGTATCTGCCGTCTTGAGAGGCTATGTAGGTTTTTCCGTTCGTCAAATCGAGAACGGGGCTTATCTGCTCACCGACGTCATAAACGTATGAAATATTAACGTTTTTGTTAGGCATTGTAAATGCAGGCCAGCTTTCGCCGTAAATCTCAACATCCTTTGAAGATGCTTCTGCGGTGAGCTGAACAATATACTGATTATCGGCAAGGGTATCAAAGTCGGGCTTGAGTGTTACCCACTCTCCCTTATATGCCTCGGTTACGGGCTTGTCGCCCTTTGCGCTTATATACGCAAGACCCCCGTTTACAAAAATACTGTGAGCGGGCGAAGTGGGATCGGCAAAAATAATCGTCAACGACTGCATCGGAACAGTAAAGCACTCGGAACGTCTGAGCTTCAGGGTGATTCTGCCCGATGCGCTGCTCAGGCTGCTTGTGTTCAGGAGCTTGTAGGTGCCGTTGAAGAAAGCGACATCAAAGGTTCCGTCCCCGTCAATGTCGTATTCGTATTTAAACACACCCAAGCTTTCGTCATATTCGGAATGAGCATCCTCAGACATTTTCTGCAAAATAATATAGATGCCGTAAATCTGGCTTGTCACATAACCCTGACCGCCTTGATTGCTTTCCGGCGGCTTATATTCGGCACCGTTGCGCAGATCCATTTCGCAGCTCAAAAGCTTACGCTTTTCATAGGTCACTTCAACTTCAACATCTTCCGTACCCATTACAAAATACTGTGCCGCTTCTCCCGTGATTTCAACGTCGTCGGAATAATATTCCATGCTGTTCTGAACAATGTATTCGTCGTCGCCTAAATCGTTTCCGTCGGGACATACATAAACGATATCGCCGGCACGTGCCTCTGTGATGCGGTGATATCCCTCGTAGTCATCGCTTTGTGATGAAGCCAAACCGCCCGAAACGCTGATCATATGCAGTCCGCCGGGGATAGTAAAGTCCTTCGATGAAACGCTTACTGTTCCGTCGCTCGACATATCCCAAGGCTTTTTCGCCGTTCCGTTGATATAAAAATCCGTCAGCATCGAAAAAGCATAGTAATCATTCGGCTTAATTTCCATTTCAACATGGTAGCGCCGTCCCTCTTCAAAGACCGGTTCCGCTATTCCCCATTCGTTGAACCACTTTGCGCTTACAACGGTGTATTGGTTGTAATATGTTGTCACCTCCGCCTGATCGTGCTCGTAGTCGTAAGTATCTCCTGCCTGCGGAATCGTTACATCGAGCCATGTTTCTTCAATAAGATTCGGCGCGAAAACAAAGGTTACGGGAGAATAATCTTGGTGAGTATCAAAGCCGACAGACGAGTTTATGCTTGATGTTGCGAGTCTTTTCACTGTTGAACCCGTAAACTGAACGTCAGCGCTCCCGTCGTTGTCAAGATCGTACCCGATTGGCGTGGCTCCGCTGTAAACCACCGCATAAGCGAAATATGATTTGAGGAAGCTTGCCGATTCTTCTGCGAGCTCGACGGTATCGCTGTAGCTGAAATCGATTGTAAGCGATATCGCGCTGTGGTGTTCAACATTGATAAAAACATTTTTTTCGGGCATGAAGAAAACACCGTATTCGTCTATAACCAAGCCCTCGGTTTCGGTTGTGATCCCGTCAAAAATATCATACTTATTCAGATTGGGATACACCTTGATTTTTTCTCCGGCGCGAGCCTTTGTCACCCACTGCCTCGTCATCATGTTCCATGCCTTGCCTGAAATAACAACAACGTCGTATTCCTCGGAGTTCAGATCGATAAAGATAAAGCTGTTTGACACAGCGAATGTAGCGGCTCCGGAGCCTGTGTAGCCGTAAACCGCAAAGTCCTGAATCTTGCTGCCGTTGTTATCATAACCGAACGCGTAGAACCCGATATTGCTCAAATCTGCCGGAATACTGACGCTGGCGAGATTTGTCGCCAAAAACGCCCTTGTGCCGATCTCGGTCATTCCGTCGGGGATGTTCACCGAGGTCATATCCTCGCAAAAGGCAAACGCGTAGGCTCCGATGATTTTAAGGTTTTCGGGCAGCTCCGCCGAAACGAGTCCGTTTTTGTAAAATGCGTAATGACCGATCCTTTCAAGACTGTCGGGAAGCTCGACCTTGTAAACATTTTCAGCGCCGTAAAATGAATAGTCGCCGACAGATGTTATTCCCCCGCCGATTTTGATAATCTCAACTTCGCTGAGTTTATCATTCCACGGTGCGAGCCCCTGCTTGTAATAGTTATCCATATTGCCGCTGCCGCTGATCGTAAGCGTTTTGGTTCCTTCGTCATAAGACCAGTTCACGCCCGTTGATTCGCTGTCAGCTTCCGCCGCGCTCACTGAAAACGGCAAAAGTGAAATCAGCAGACAAGCCGCAAGTATAACACTTATCAGCTTTTTCATAAACAATTCCTCCTTAAAAAGAAATGGTAGTATTGATTAAATACTACCATAAAAATCAATATTTGTCACTATTTTTGGAGAAATTTACGGATTAATTGTTTTGTTCATTACGGAATTTTCAGAGTTACCCATTAATTTTTGTTTCCGATAACAGCGTCATAAGCTGTATATGCGGCTGAAATATCCGTGTTGCAGGTCAAAACATAAAACTTCGCCATCGAAATCAAAAGCGTAAAATTATCGAGCATCTTGTCGGCTGTTGCGGCGCTCACCATTCTCACAGTCTGGAAGTACAATCTCTGAATGATCTCCTTTGTTTCGGGAACGCGGACGGAATTTTGCTCTCCCCTTTCGATAAAAATGATCGCTCCCAAAGGAAAGCTCTCGTTCAGCGCGATACCACTCCCGCCGTCAAACGGAGTTCCGCACACCATGGGCTCCTCACCCCTCAAACAAACAACGGGTTTATCATCGTTGAGAATATGTACATGGTCGCCGAACGCTTCGAGCCAGAGCCGAGTGTGAAAGGACTTCCCTACACCCGAATCGGCTGAAAACAGATACGCCTTGCCGTTGCAAACGATTGCCGAGGAATGGACGAGCATTGTCTGAAAACGGATCGCGCGTCGATTAAACTGAGTTGAAAATGCAAAATTCTCCAACTCGCCTTCGGTGATTCCTTCCGCGGCACGTGTGCACAGATCCTTGAAGTATTCCTCGTCAATTTTCAGCGTGATATCTGCCTCATGGTCTCCCTCGTACAAAAATGGCTCGGCAAGCTTTTTTGTTTCTTCAAATTTCGGGTCAAGCTCGACAACCAAACCCGCTATCAAAACTTTCATATATGTTCACCGAGTCCATTATAGAATAAATCTATGTTTTTTGCAACAAAAAAGTGCCCGAAATCAATCAGGCACTTTTTTTATTTAATTTGCAATAATCGCGTCCTCAAATTCCGCGAGATAGCGCTGTAACAGTGTAGCGTCGGCAACCGTAAGCTCGTGGTCGCCCGTGACGTCAGCAGCAGCGAGTTGAAGATCATTCAACAGCTCAAATTCGGCAACGTGGCGCTGAATAGCCGTGACGTCATTGACGTTGACAACTCTGTTCATGTCGGCATCGCCCTTGATGTAATCGTCAAGAAAATCATACGTCAAGCCGTTGGCCTTGGCAAATTGGTGGCCATATGATCCGTAATATACCCTAAGTGTGAGATTAGGGCAATTATCAAACGCGGAATTATCAATATCGCTGACCGATTCGGGAATATTCACATATTCAAGATTTGTGCAGCTTCCGAACGCGTAAGTGCCGATTCTTTCAACTGCTCCGTTTACAGTAACCTTTGTAAGCGAGTTACAGCGGTAGAAGCATTGCGTGGGGATGTAGTCTGCTGCGCAGTTGAGCTCAACCTCGGTAACTGCCGATTTTTCAAAGGCGGAGTCTCCGATTGTTGTAACGCTCTCTGGAATTGTCAGCGGTTCACTCAGCGAAGTACACTTCGCAAAAGAATACTTTCCTATTGTTTCAATGTGGTTTGCATCGGAGAAATCAACTCCGGTTATTTGGGTATCTTCATAAAATGCGTGAGAAGCCACGCTTGCTACAGCTCTTCCGTTTAATGTGTCGGGAACCTTTATTACCGACGTTCTGTAGTCCCATCCTGTAATTGCGACCTTGTCGTTATTGATAAAAGTATAGTAGCAGCCGTCTGCGTAGTAAATCGAATCGGCGCAGACGCCTGTGGCCGTCAGGGTAATGGTTGTCGCCGCGACGGCAATAGCAAAAGCTTTTTTCAAAATTTTCATTTTCTTCACCATACCACAGGCAGCGCATAGAAACTATGCGCCGCCTTGGTTTTAATTATTTAGTCAAGAGCTCCGCTGTCCTCGCCGATATCCTGGGGTACGCTATGACGAATGTTATAATACTCATCGTCATCGCCCTCCATGGTGAGAGTGCTTTCAAAACTATACTTTACCAATTCAAATTCAGGTGAAAAATAATCTTTTCTCATTTCGATTAACCTCCTCCTTATACGGTTTCAATTGAAGCCATATCGTAAATTGTAAAGTAAACAGGTGTGCTTACAACAACGTTGTTGCCAACCTTTGTGTAAGAATATGCTCTGTAAACATAGTTTCTGTAGGGATCTGTGGGTTCTTCGCGTTCGCCGAATTCCTTATTCTTCATGTCGAGAGAATACTTCATCTGGTTCTTGTTGTCAAGAGAGCTGAATGCGATATTCTGGTTCATGAGGAAGCCATGCGGACTTTCGAGCGTACCGCTGATAAATTTCGTAACATTTTCGCCGGTTGTTGCACCATACTTGTTTTGATAGTACTTCTGAGATTTTGTCTCATAGTTGCCGGTTTCAGTGTTCTGATCAAGCACTGCAACTTTTTCAACAACAAAGCCGAGTTTTACGTTAGAGCCTTCTACATTTGAACCTTTGTAGGTGTTGAGCTGCTTGTCCTTGTAGCCGAAGGTCAGGAGGAAGTCGGAGTAAACTCTGTCGCCGCCCTGCTTCCTGGTATCGGTGGGCTGATCGGGAGCGCCGCCTTCGTTCCAGCTGCTGCGTGAATTCTCAATAAAGCTGATAGTCGCCTCGCCGCCCTTGGTATCTTGATAAGATGCCTCGCTCGGTTTGAATTCGGTTTTTCCGCCCTCAGCCTCGGTCTTGTAAATCGGCTCAACATAAGAATCCTGATACATCGTCATGTTGAACTTGTCATAATAGCACTTCTTGGTGTTGTTTGCAACCTTGTCACCATGTTCATCGGAACCTGTGATGAAGGTGATCTGCCAATACTGGAAGTAAGAGGTTGTGCCGTTGTCATTCAGTGTTCTCGGAGCGGTTACAAAATCGCCGCCCATGATTACCCAGTTACCATACTGAGTTGTAACGGTATCCTGAACAACAGCAGTTTTCTTTGTATCTCCGGTTGCTGCGAGATTGCTGTCAACATCGTAAGGCATCTTGAAGTATACCTTAACAGCTCTGTCGGGCTGGGACTCACCTGTGGTTTCAAGTGAAATTGTGCCGTTGCTGTATGTGGATGATTTCGGGTTCTTGTCGTTCCACTCAATATCCATCATGAAGTCATCCTCGAAGGGAGCGTGCTTGCTGATGAATTCCTTGCGCAGATCGTCAGTCTTAAATGTGATCTCCTTAGTGGTTGCGTTGATATTGAAGAAGTAGTCGCGGTCATCCTGGCTGATATCGCCCTTCTGAGTATAGCTGCGTATGGGTCCTACAACGCGGTGATCGTCATCCTTCTCGGTCTTGCTTGTGTAGGTCGTTGCAGAATATGCCTCATAGTTATAAACGATTTCGTATTTATAATCCTTGAGAGCATTGGTAACAACTACAGAAGCATCGGTAGTGCCGACTCGGAAAATAGTTCCCTTCAAGCCGTCTGCGGTGTAGTCGGTTCCTGTTGCGCCGCTTGTTACAGCCACGGAGGTGCAGTCATATTCAGGTCTATCATTGAGAACCTCGCTGATCCTGATATAATCGCTCACGTGAAGCTTGAATGTAAGGATCTCATTCTGAGAAATCTTTGTTTTGCCGTATTCGTCTGTTGTAAGAGTACGGTTTCCGTCGGTGCTTGTGAATGACTCGTTAGCAAGAGCTGTGTATGTTGATCCACCGTCTGTACTCTTTTCGATAAGAATCGTAAATTTGTCGCTTGTAGTGTAGTTGCTTACTTCCTTTTTAACGGTTACGGTTCTGTTTGCTAACTTGTTGTTAACTGTAACGTTGTCGCCGCCGGATGCGTTGGTTGTTATGAATGTGATTTTCGAGCCTTCAATGGTTTTTGAAGCAACGGTTTGAGCGTCGAAGCTGTCAAACTCATAGTTTGCGCCTGTTGCGGTCTCGGTTACTTCAAAGTATGTGCCTACGGGGTAGCCTGCGAATGTAAGCTTTTCGTTCTCAACAATCTCGATCTCGGGAGTGCCGTCGTTGTCTATGGTATGCTCGCCGCTCAATGAGCTTGTGTAGGTAATAGTGCTGTAGGGGGTTCCGCCGATATCGAGGGTGTCCTTAGTAATTTTAACTTTGAGTGTATGTACGGTAGTTGTATCGTCGGCATCTTTGATGTTTTTGGTGATAATAACATCGTTCCTCATAACCTTGTTATTGACCTCAACATTTACCGTTTTTTCGAGTGTTTCAGGGTCGAGTGTTTCAGCAAAGCACTGCCAATCTTGATTTAATTTATTATCGGTGGGATCAACTCCGGTGCTGTTAAGAACGTGAACATAATCTGGTGTAAATCTCTGATTACTGGTAACGGGAGAAATGCCCCTAAAGGGTTCTGTAATGTGTACCCATGTTCCGCGCGGAACTTTTTTAATTATGATTTGTCCTGTCTTCTTGATTTTGTAGACTCCGTCACCGTCTGCGGAATTATGACCCCGCCAAGTGGTTTCTGTGTCGAGTTCCTTATATCCGCCATATTCGCCGCTAACGTTAACGGGTGTAAAGTTTCCGTTGCTGTTGCGCTGCTTCATTTCAACCTTAATGCCGAAGAGTGAGTTGTCCTGATCATAATCGGTAGTCTTCTTTATTACAACGGTTTCTCTGATAGCAAGGTTTTTGACTGTAAGGGTCGCAGCCGAGCTGCCCATTGTAACTATACCTGTTCTGTTGTCGTTGTCCTTTTCCAGAGTCGCGCCTGCGATCGTCATATCGCTATAATTGTAGTAATCGGGAGCGCAATTTGTCTCGATAACCCTGATCTTTGCGCCTACGGGCAGGTTGGGAAGAACAAGACTGCAGCCGTTGTGTATCTCGTACTCATTGTTAGCTCCTGTAGCGCTCAGCGTTCCGGTAGTTGGTACAAATGATGAGGAAGCTCTATCCCATTCATAATGAGTGTATTCCAGAGTTTCCGTAACCTGATGGTAGCCTGTGTTGTCACCGGTATCTTTCTCGATCGTGATCTTAAATCCTGTTCCGTAGTCAACAATGTCATTGTCGAGAGCTTTTGTGATGATGAGACCATTCTCGGCGATCTTGTTGACAATCGTTACATAATCGTCAGTGTTAAGAGTCAGATAGTTGGCTGTTTTCAAATTGCCGTTGACCGAATGTGCGTCATTGTCTATGCTGACGAATGAGTAGTTGTCAGGCATAGGCGTTGTTTCACTTACGGTGACCTTCGCACCCTTCGGGATGCCGGGAATCAAGATTTCTTCGCCCTGCTTGATATAAGCCTTGCCGCCCGAGAAGTACTCTTTTGTTGTTGAACCGTCTCTGTAGAATTGCAGAGAGTTTGTGTTAAGAGCAGTTCCGTTAACGGAAATACCGACCTTTATCAGGAACGCAGCGTCGGGATCGTACTTATTGCTGATCTCCTTTGTTATGGTGAGATTCTTTGTCTCAACCTCGTTGGTGAAGATCGCTCTCATGTGTGTCAGGTTGACATACGGGTTGGCGTCGGGAACGATGGTTTCATACGGGAAGCTGCCCGTGCTGAGTCCCGTGCCGTGAGTGATCTCATTGCTCATACCAGAGAGGGTATCAACCTCTTCGTCAATAACCTGATAAGAGGTCTTGTACTGATAGCCGCCGGTCACATTGGGATCGCTTTCGGTAATGGTTAGAATGTCCTTTACGTTGAAGCCCTTTTTGATTTCAGCATACTGATTGGATTTCAAGCCGCTGAGAACGCCCGAAGAGGATGTTGTGCCGGTGCCTAACTGCTCTTTGGTAGTAGCGTTGTGAACGGTGTATGGAGTGTTCTTTCCCTTTGTGCTGTCGGTGGAATCAGCAAATGTGAAGTCAAACGAACCGGCATTTGCAACCTGTGCCTTAAGTCCTTCGTTAACGTTGTCAACATTGACCTCTTTTTCAAGCTCGATCTCGTCAACGAGGGGGTTGAAGCTGAATCCGAACTTAAGGTTGGACTCATGCATACCGCGTTCGAGATAGTAGATGGTCATGGTATGGAGCTTCTTTGTATCTGTGTTGTCAACCAAAGATTCAAAGCTTCCGTTTCTTGTTGATGAAAGTTTATCGTCGGTAGAAATAGACTGAATTTTACGAGTGTTAAAATTGATAGTACCGGTAGACTGCTTATGGTCGCCGCCGAGGTCAAGAATAAGATTGCCGTCGATGTATACCCAGAGGTCATCGTCTCCGGAGAAGTCGAACGTCTGTACAACATCTGTCACGCCGTCGTTCGCTTTGATTTTACCGTCCATACCGAGGGTAAATTTGATTTCAAGCTTCATGCCGAAGCCAAGGTCTTTACCGAAATCCTTTGTCCATTCCAGACCCGAGCGTTTTTCGTCAGTGTACTTATCAAACGGGTAGAAGCCGTATTGGTTACCGTTGCCGCTGTCATAACCGTTCTTCTGTCCGTATTTCGTGCCAGCACCGTACTGGACAACAGGGCTGCCGCCGGTAAGATTGTCAAAATAAATGTTATCTGTAGCGCCTGTGCTGTCGAACTCGTAATATGTGGCGTTGTTTTTTGTAGTCTTGCGAACGGGGAAGGGAGTGTTGACGAAAGAAGCAAGAGCTCCGTTGTAAGAGCTTGACCATGTACCGGCTGTCCATGAGGTTAAGGTATATGTCAAACCATCTCTTGACATACCGTTTCCTGTTCTATTCCAGCATACGTTCGAGTATCCGCTTTTGTTCTCAATTTTATTCCAGTTATCTTGTGTGGTGGGTATATCAGTGAGTGAACCTGTTGTCAGTGAATAGGAAGGATTGATTCTGGCAAATACAACATTATTGTTTTCCCATCCGGAAGGTATTTCAGCGGTGTAACGCTTGTTTGTGGCATCATGTGTCATTTCGACCCAGTATTCATTGGGCCAAGTACCACGGAAGCCAACATATACCTTTGCATTGGATGCCGACCAGTTATAGGTATCACTATAGACCAGCTTTAACTTATCCGCATCGGGATCCGATGTGCCGCGGGATGAGAGCCACTGCTTATCAAAGAGCACCATATCCGCGCCGTTTGCAGTCGCATTTGAAGCGGAGTAATGGATCATATCGTCGTTTATATTCAAGCCCGCAAGACCCGGAAGAGACTTGTGATCTCCGCCTAAGGAGTTGGAGTCATTGATTTTCTCGCCCCAGTTAGGGCTGCCGGCAGAGCTGTTATAATAACCGGGATCCTGATAGCCGTTGACATTGAACGCACCGAAATACATCGGGTACTGAACGCTGTGTTGCTGAGCGTACTCGGAAAGCGCCTGATTCAGCTTTTTGTAAGGCTGTCTGTTAATTCCAGTCATTCCGCCGATCCAAGCGTCGGTTTGTCCATTGATTCCTGTGTACCAACCGCCGGTTGTTTCATTATCGGTGTAATAATCGAAGAACGTTGCGTTGATACCGGAATAAAGATCGGAGTTGCCCGTAATAGAGCTGCCCGGTGTGGCGTAAAAATCATTTGCAAGTGTTGAACCGGCTACAAATTCTGCCGATACGGTAACGTCGCCCGAAATCGGATTTATTTCGTAGGGGGAAGAAACCTGTGAGCCGTTTACATAAAGCTTATCAAGAGTATAGCCGCCGTCTGCAATCGCCGTTACAGTCAGCTTTTCGCCGCTGTACGCCGCCAGTGTTGCGTTAGAACCCGTTGTCGCCGTAGCCGAGCCTGCGCCGGTGATGGCGATCCTGATTTTACCTTGACCGACAGTTACTTGATTTGCGGTAACGGTGTACGATGCTGCGTTTTTAAATGTCGCAGTAGCCGTAACATTTTTAGCCGGCATCCGGAATGTTCTTGTGTCGCCCGAGCCTGACACGGTAACATCGTTATTATCCGAATCCTTTACCGTAAGGGTGTCGAGCTCTTTTCCGCGATCGGGTGTGATGGTTATTTTTAAATCTTCGTTGGCTATCGATCTGCTTATGGGATTATTATTCGGGTCGTTCGCCAAAGAAACCGCCAAAGAACCGCCCGCGCCCGCCGAGGTGGTGATCGTATAAGTAGGCGCGCCGCTTACGGAAAGAACATTGGTACTTTCGTTATAAGAAAACGTGACGTTGCTCATGGCTTTACCGAAGTAGAGTCTGCGGTACTTATGTTGTTCATTTTCACCGGTACCGTTGTCGTAGATATTATCGGTAAGGGATGTGCTTGTTTCCAGTCTGTCGCCTGTAGAGTTATCCGGGTTTGTGTCTACTCTTACATATAACGCACCCTTATCTACACTCATGGAATGCGGTAAAGCTTTAATTGTTGCGCTCGACATTCCGGAATCCGTGGTGGAATAGTGCAGATAATAGGTCGTCGCACCCGTCGAGTCGCTGCCGACCTGCGCCGCGTTGGTGGAAATGATTCCTACCGTGAAGCACGACATTAGCATGCACAGCGTGAGAACAACTGCAAGCGTAGATTTTGAAAACCGCTTGATTTGTTTTTTCATGTGTTAACCTCCAATTTTAAATGATTTTTCAAATGCGGTAAACCATGCGCACTTGTGCGGCGGCGCGACGATACTCAATGCTTGATTACCTTCTATCCAACGGCGTCGAGGCTTATTGCAGGGCGTTCAGGGTTTTGCCCTGCTTAGGAACCGTTCGTCAATTGATTTTGATTTCCGAACAGGTTCCTTACGCCGCAATGATCGTCGCTTTTGGATATCCGCCTTTGCACTGTCACGGCTTTTACCAACTGACCTTTGGTGAAGCGCGGTTTATTTGATATAGTACCGCGATTCGGCCGAAAAGAACGCACTATTCCACATTTAGATATTGTAATTATACCATGACTCACGGCGGTTTTCAAGGGATTTTTGTCATTTTTTATTGTTTTTACGTTTTTTACATTTATCATTCCGATTCCGAATAATAAAATACATTTTTTTAATAAAATTTGTGCAATTCCTACAAATTGTTATAAATGATTTGGAAATTAATACCAATCAGCACCCTTGTTTCGGATGTTTTCAGCTTTAAAGAAAGCCCCTCAGCTCGTTGATGTGCTCCTGTTCAATGTCCAACATTTTCTTTGCGAGCAGGGTAATATTCGGGTCGGTGCGGTCGTAGCTGCGAAGGTGCTGCGCCATTTTGTTCACGCCCATCGTGTTGCCCTTTATCATCATTTCGGCTATATGTGAGCCTGACGGATCACGCTTTAGATCTCTGCTCGCCGAAAATCTTGCCATTGTTTTCGCGACGGGGCTTACATGATGTATCTCCTCCCCCAATCTTTCGAGCATTCCGCCCGCCGTGCTGTAAATTTTGCCGTAGCGCGCCATCTGATTTGCAAGCACGCTGTTCATGGCTGAGCTGATTTTTCCCTTTCTCACATTTTTCACTCCGTCGCAGCCCATTTCGGCGCTTTGCAGGATGTAATTGAGCATTTCTGTGTCATTTATCATAAATAATTCACCTCATTAAGAATTATTCTCGAAAATTCCGCAAATATACTGTTGCAACATCTTAAATTTTGTGAGATAATTATAAAGGAAGCTTCGCCCGAATTTTAAGGCATTTATTTCAAACAGCACAAAAAAGGTTTCATTATATATATAGGAAAAGAGGCGGAACACTGTCCGCCCCTCAAATACCGGGATGTTTGATTATACCAAAATCTCTCCGTCAACCGTGCCGCTGAGACCCGCCGCGTTGCTTTCGTCGGTGTCGATGTGCATTGCGGGAGCGTATTTGTCGCTTACGCGAACAACAACGTCGCCGAATATCACACTTCTGCCGGTGTCGTCGCCGACCTTGACCGAAACGATCTGCTTATCCTTGAAGCCGTTGTCCTCGGCGGTCTTAGTGTCAAAGTGAATGTGACGCTGTGCGGCGATAATGCCCTGAGCGATCTCGACCTCGCCCTTCGGTCCCACCAGCTTGCAGCCGGGAGTTCCCGCAACGTTGCCGGACTCTCTTACGGGAGCCGTAACGCCGAGCTTTCTGGCGTCGGTCAGAGATACTTCAACCTGATCCTCGGGTCTTTCGGGACCGAGAATGGACATTGTCATTTCGCCTCTGGGACCTACTACGGTCACTTTCTCAAAGCAGGCAAACTGACCGGGCTGCGACAAATCCTTTTTGTTTGTCAGCTGATAGCCCTCGCCGTAGAGAACATCGAGTGTAGCTCTGCAAACATGGACGTGATGAGCAGAGGTTTCAACCATAATTTTCATAAATTTACCACCATTCATTTAAATTTTTACCTGAAAAGGTCTTTCATATTTATAATACTACGAAATTAACGATTTTTCAACTATAAATTTACAAAAGAGGTTTTATAATGTTTCAAACATGGGAAGAGCTTAAAAACGCCTGCGCGGGCTGCCGCAAATGCGAGCTTTGCGAAACGCGCACCAACGTTGTTGTGGGAGTCGGCTCCCCTTCGGCGGAGGTCATGTTCATCGGCGAGGGTCCGGGAGAAAACGAGGACTTGCAGGGCGAGCCGTTTGTGGGCAGAGCAGGAAAGCTGCTCGACAAAATGCTGATAGCGGTCGATTTGGACAGAAATAAAAATATATACATTGCAAACATAGTAAAATGCCGCCCGCCGAAGAACCGCGACCCAAAGCCCGACGAACAGGAGATGTGCATTGACTGGCTGCGAAACCAGGTAAAGCTTATCAGACCAAAAATAATCGTTTGCTTGGGAAGGATCGCCGCCGCGAGGATAATCAAGCCCGACATTAAAATCACAAAGGAGCACGGTCAGTTCATCGAAAAGAACGGCGTGCTGATGATGGCTATGCTTCACCCCGCCGCGATACTGCGCAACCCAAACAAAAAGCCCGAGGCTTTCAACGATTTTCTGATTCTGCGCGACAAAATCAATGAGATATGCGACCACACCTACGAACAAGACCCCCAATAAGGCAAGGGATTAATAATGAGTTTAGTTGAATTTAAAAACGTATACAAGCGATATGAAATGGGCGAAGTAACCATTGTAGCGGTCGACGGGATATCCTTCCGCGTTGAAGAGGGCGAGTTTGCCGTCGTCGTGGGCGCCTCGGGAGCCGGCAAAACGACCGTTTTGAATATTTTGGGCGGCATGGACAGCGCGACCGAGGGCGAGATCTTGGTGCGCGGAAACGACATAAGCCAATACAACGACCGCTGTCTTATCGAGTACCGCCGCCATGATATCGGCTTTGTCTTTCAGTTTTACAATTTGGTACACAACCTCACAGCTAAAGAAAACGTGGAGCTTGCCGCGCAGATCTGCAAGGATCCTATCGACAGCGAAACCGCGCTTGAAAGCGTGGGACTGTCTGACAGAGCGGACAACTTCCCCGCACAGCTTTCGGGCGGAGAACAGCAGAGGGTGTCGATCGCCCGCGCGCTTGCAAAGCGCCCTGCGCTCCTGCTCTGCGACGAGCCAACGGGTGCGCTCGACTACAACACAGGCAGACAGATACTCGCGCTTTTGCAGGACACCTGCCGCCGTGAAAAAATGACGGTGGTGCTCATAACCCACAACAGCGCGATAACCCCGATGGCAGACCATATAATAGAAATGAAAAGCGGAAAAATAGTCCGCGATATATACAACGAAAACCCGAAATCAATTGACGAGATTGAATGGTAGTTTTGTATTTAGAGTGGAGTTTGGAGAGTGGAATGTGGAGTTAAGGGGCGCAAAGCGCCGAGTTATAATGCTGTGGGATATTTGTCCTGCTATACCTATATATAATAAGTTCATCTGCAAATTCATCTGCAACATCTGCATTTGACAAAAAAGCTTTGCCAATACTACCAAGGCAAAGTTAACTGTCAACTCCACACTCCACTCTCCACACTCCACTCTCCACACTCCACTCTCCACACTCATCAAAGGAGGTGTACATATGACAAAAGCTTTAATCAAGAATACTTTCCGTGAAATCGCGAACACTAAAGCCCGTTTTTTTTCGATAATGGCTATTATCGCGCTGGGCGTCGGATTTTTTGCCGGCATAATGGCAACCGTGCCGTCTATGTATAACCTCGGCGAGAATTATTACCGCGAAAAGAATCTCATGGATTTCCGCTTGATCTCTACCGTCGGGTTCGCGGAGGAGGATATTGCCGCAGTTTCCGAGCTTGACGGCGTTGAAGCAGTAATGCCCTCTTACTTCTGTGACGTTCTGTCTTCCCCGGATGAGGGCGGCGACGTGATACGCATTATTGCCGTCCCAAAGCCCTATGAAAACAACAAGACGCTGAACACCCTTACGATTAACGAGGGCAGGACTGTTCGCAAGAGCGGCGAAATCATAACAGAAAGCGTCGCTTTTGCAAATATCCGCCGCAAGGTGGGCGCGAAGATCTCTTTCGATCCGATCTCGGGCGACAACAAGCTCAGCGACCTTCTCAAAACGAACGACTTCACCGTTGTCGGCAAGGCGGAATCTCCGCTGTTCATCTCATATCAGCGCGGCACTACCACCATAAGCGACGGAAGGATCGACGAGTATATGTACATCTCCGCCGAAGATTTCAACATTCCGCGCTACACCGAGCTTTATGTTAAGGCGAAGTTCTCCGACGAGGTTTCCGCGTTTTCAACCGAGTATGAAGAAAAGGTCGAAAAAATGAAGGAAGAGCTTGAAAAGCTCTCGCATGAGCGCGAAAAGGCGTTCACTACCGAGGTTATCCCGAACGGCAAAAAGGATTTGGCTGACGGCAAAAAGGAGTACGAAAAGCAAAAAGCCAACGCCGAGAAAAAGCTCAATGAAGCCTTGGAGCAGATAAACGCAGGCGAGGAGGAGTACAACAGCAAGATAGCCGAGGCAGAGGAAAAGCTGAACTCCGCCGAGGAACAGATAAAAAGCGGCGAGGAAGCGCTTGAGGCGGGAGAAATCCAATATACAGAGGGGATCGCCGAAGCGGAAGCTCTTCTCGCTCAGGGCACGCAGCAGCTTGAGGAGGCAAGACAAACCTTTAACGAGAGCAAGGCGGCATTTGAAGCGACCCTAAAGGAATCGGAGTCGGAGTCAGACGACCCCTACGCAAAAATCGAGCATGACACAATGGACGCCATAGGCTCGGCACAGTTTGGCGCGGCTCAGTCGGAGCTTGTTTCGGGCGACGCGAAGCTTGCCATAGGCAGCAGCGAGTTAGCGGTTCAGCAAATCGACGGGCAGTTAACGCTTTCAGCCGCCCGCACTCAGCTCAACTCGGCTAAGCAGCAGCTCGAAAGCGGAAGAGCCGAGTTTGAAAAGCAAAAGGAAAGCGGCGCGGAAGAGCTTAAAGCCGCCCGCGAGGAATACGACAAGGCAAAAGCCGAGGCGGACGAAAAAATAGCCGAGGGTAAAAAAGAGCTTGACGACGCAGAGAAAGCTCTTGAAGCGGTCGAAGAAAAAACCTCCGAATGGTATGTTTTCACCCGCGACGACAACCCCGGCTACTCGACCTACGCACAAAATGTCGAAAGGCTCAACGCGGTGGCAAGGGTTTTCCCGGTTTTCTTCCTTTTGGTCGCGGTGCTCGTATGCGTCACCACAATGACGCGCCTTATAGAGGAAAAGCGAACCGAAATCGCCACTATGACGGCTTTGGGCTACGGAAAAGGCTCGGTCATCTTAAAATATGTTATATACTCAATGATCGCCGCCGTAACGGGCAGCTTTATCGGAGTCTGGCTCGGCGTTCTGACCCTGCCGGCAATCATTTACAACGCTTACAAAATCATGTTCTACATCGGCGACATAACGCTGATCCTGCACGCTCCGTCGATCGTTCTCGGAACCTTATCGGCGATCATCTGCACCACGGCTGTATCTGTCGTCGTCTGCGTGAGATCGCTCAAAACAAAGCCCGCTCAGGCAATGCGCCCCAAAGCTCCCAAGCCCGGCAAGCGTATTCTGCTTGAGAGAATTACTCCGCTGTGGAGGCATATGGGCTTCACCGCAAAGCTGACCGCCCGCAATCTGTTCAGATACAAGGCGCGGCTCTGCATGACGGTTCTCGGAGTTGCGGGCTGCACCGCTCTGATCGTCGCGGCGTTCGGACTGCTCAACAGCTTTGACCCTCTCACCAAAACACAGTTCAGTGAGATTTTCAAGTACGACGCGGCGGTTATCCCGCGCAAAAGCGGCTCTGCTGAGGATTTGAAATACGTTAAGACCCTCGCCGAAAGCACAGGCAAGCTGAGCGCCTCCATGCCCGCGCTTCAGGAGAAAGTCACCGTCGGCTTCAACGGACACAAAACAAAGGAATCCACATATATTTCCGTTCCCGGAGATATTGATAATTTTGAAAACCTTATCTCACTCCACACTCGCGTAGGCAAGAAGCCCCTCACTCTCGAGGATGACTCGGTGATGATAAACGAAAGGCTCGCCTCTGATTTTGGCTTCTCAGCGGGCGACACCGTCACGCTGACAAACGGAAACACTTCTGCCGAGATCAAGGTTGGCAGCATTTACGAAAACTACATACATAACTATGTGTTTATGACGCCCGATTGCTACAAAAAGCTTTTCGGGCATGAACCCTCATATAATATGTATGAAGTGCGCCTCAACGACAAATCGGAGGAATCAAACTCCGAATTCAGCACCGCCATGCTTGCCGACGACCGCATTGCCGCGGTAGCCTTTACGGAGCAGAACGTCGAGGACTTCCGGAATATGCTCAACTCGCTCGACATGGTTATAGTAGTTATGGTTGTGTGCGCGGCGGCTCTCGCCTTTGTTGTGCTATACAATCTGACCAACATCAATATCGCCGAGCGGCAGCGCGAAATCGCCACATTCAAGGTTCTCGGCTTCTACAACCGAGAAACCTCACGCTTTATATATATAGAAAACATAGTTCTAACAATTTTGGGAATTGCAGTGGGACTTGTGCTCGGCGTATTTCTGACGAGATTCATAATAACGACCGTTGAGGTAGACAATGTGATGTTCGGCAGAGATATTTATCTCTCGACATTCCTGTACGCCTCGGGCTTGACAATGGTGTTCTCGCTCCTCGTCAACGCCGCAATGAACTTCAAAATCAAGTCGGTAAATATGGTAGAAAGCCTGAAAAGCGTAGAGTAACTGTCATGCTCTTGTCAGGCATAGACTCGGAAATTAATCACATATACATATATTATATAATGAAAAAGGCTGTCGCAAAGCAGTGCGGCAGCCTTTTCATAAATTGTTAATTTTTCTGTAGATAACGCAGGCTTCCTCCAAAAGCCTGAAATCGCAGCTGTTCCTTGTAAGTTCGGGGTCTGCTTTATCGACCACTCTCTTATAGGTTTTTTCTGCTTATTTCCGGATTTTGTCGCGGTTTCTTCTGCAAAACGCCAATTCTTTCGCAACATGGATCCTGCTGTTGTCCGTAGGCATTTTGTTTATTTCCAGTTTTGTTATACATTCTTTAGGAGCGGGAATCATATACGCAAATCGCAGTGACCCCAAAATCCGGTTTTTCCCGGTTTGGTTTTTGGGTTTTTTATCGGTTATCAAAATAACATCCTGTTGCTTCTTGGCATAAGAAGAAACAGGAACAAAGTATTGGAGTCCGTTTACTTCCAAAACTGCGCCGAAGGTGAATTTATTTGTATTCCAATAACCGGAATTCGGAACGCAGGTAAAGCCGCGTCTGTCTTTTTCGTATCTTTTCAGATAATCAATATATTTCCCGTTTATATAGTAAAAGTACATTTCCATAATAATCTGCCCTATACAAAAGCAAGAGGAAAGAAAAACTCCTTCCCCTTGTGGTTTTGATTGCTTTCGGTCTTCGCTTACAGCGGTGAGCGCTGATAGTCACAGTCTTCCCTCGCAGCGGTGAGCGCTGATAGTCACAGTCTTCCCTCGTAGTGGTGAGCACTAACAGAATGTGCAATCGTCATTCATCAATTATATTATACGCGATTTTTATTATAAAATCAAGAATAAATTTGAGAATAATAATTCAAATTAAAATACGCTGTCAGAACAAGCATAATCCGATCGTAAATCCGATAAGCTGTTGAAAGTGAATTTTTACTAATTTATACTTGACAACCCTATTATTATATGATAATATAAAAACACCTCTGAAAGGGGCTTTATTTTTGTGCTCCGATGAGGGAGGCTAAAATTATTCCGAATAACCGGGAGGTGCCGTTATGAGAGTTAAAATCACATTGGCCTGCACAGAATGCAAACAGCGTAATTACAACACAATGAAGAACAAGAAAAACAGTCCCGACAGACTTAACATGAACAAGTACTGCCGCTTCTGCAAAAAACACACTCTTCACAAGGAAACAAAATAAGGAGGTACACTGATGGCTGCCGATACTAAGGCTGCGGCAAAAAAGTCCGCGAAAAAGCCTGCTAACAACAAAAAGCCGAACGTTTTTAAAAGACTTTGGAAGTACCTTCTCGCTTGTAAGGGTGAGCTGAAGAAAATCACATGGCCGACGCCAAAGCAGACAACCAAGAATTTTACCATTGTTCTGGTTGTTATTATCGTAATGGGCTTGTTTATCTTTGCCCTTGACCGCGGTCTTTTTGCTTTGCTGGGTCTGGTTATGGGTATTTCACAGACCTGATTTGGTCAAGCTTCTTACTTTACTTACGAAAGGAAGAGAGTGAATGCCGGACTACGAAGCAAAATGGTATGTTATCCATACCTATTCGGGTTATGAAAACAAGGTTGCCACTGACCTGATGACTACGGTTGAAAACCGTAACCTTCAGGATATGATCGTCGACGTCAAGGTTCCCACCGAAACGGTTCTGGAGACTGTTGGCGACAAGACAAAAGAAGTGGAGCATAAAATTTATCCCTGCTATGTTTTCGTAAAAATGGTTTACACCGACGAAACATGGTATGTCGTCCGCAATATTCGCGGCTGTACCGGATTTGTCGGTCCGGGCTCAAAGCCCGTTCCTCTTACCGACGCGGAGGTTTACAGAATGGGAGTCGAACAGCGTGTGGTCAAGGTTTCCTACGCTGTGGGCGATTCGGTACGTATTATTGACGGTCCGCTTGAGGACTTCGTCGGCACTGTCGATGAAATTGACGTCGACAAAAACTACGTCCGTGTTATTGTATCAATGTTCGGACGTGAAACGCCTGTTGAGCTTGAGCTCGGACAGGCTGAACCAGTTGAAGATTAAATGACGATAATCAGCCCCTACGGGCTTTTTATTGGGAACCCAAGTTCCCTGTGGGAGGAAACCCTACACAACGGAGTTCCGCAATTTACCACGAATTTTGGAGGTTATTAACAATGGCTCAAAAGGTAGTAGGCTTAATAAAGCTTCAAATCCCTGCCGGTAAAGCTACCCCGGCACCGCCTGTTGGTCCCGCACTCGGTCAGCACGGCGTAAACATTGTCGCGTTCACAAAGGATTTTAACGAGCGCACAAAGAATGACATCGGTCTTATCATTCCTGTTGTCATCACAGTATACTCAGACCGCTCATTCTCTTTCGTAACCAAGACTCCGCCCGCAGCGGTTCTTCTTAAGAAGGCTTGCGGCATCGAGAGCGGTTCGGGCGTGCCCAACAAGACAAAGGTTGCCACAATCACCAAAGAGCAGATTACAAAGATCGCCGAGCAGAAAATGCCCGACCTCAACGCAGGCTCTGTGGAAGCGGCTGCTTCAATGATCGCCGGCACAGCCAGAAGCATGGGTATTACAGTAGTTGACTAATTAATCCGGGTGGGAGGAAATTTCCGCTTGACCACCTAAGTATGGAGGAAAACTGATGAAACACGGTAAAAAATATGTTGACGCTGCTAAGCTCGTTGACAGAACCAGATTATATGAGACAAACGAGGCTCTGGACACTGTGATCAAAACAGCCACAGCCAAGTTTGACGAAACCGTTGAGCTTCACGTAAAGCTCGGCGTTGACGGTCGTCACGCCGACCAGCAGGTTAGAGGCGCGGTTGTGCTTCCCAACGGTACAGGCAGAAGAGTTCGTGTTCTGGCTATCTGCAAGGGTCCCAATGAGGAGATTGCAAGACAGGCAGGCGCTGATTACGTCGGCGCTGAGGACATGACTCAGAAGATCCAGCAGGAAAACTGGATGGACTTTGACGTTCTTATCACCACTCCCGACTGCATGGGTCTGGTCGGTCGTCTCGGTCGTATCCTCGGTCCGCGCGGACTTATGCCTAACCCCAAGGCAGGCACAGTTACTCCCGACATCGCCAAGGCGATCAAGGAAGCCAAGGCAGGTAAGATCGAGTACCGTCTTGACAAAACAAATATCATCCACTGCCCCATCGGAAAGGTTTCCTTCGGCGTTGACAAGCTTGCCGAGAACCTTGACACTCTTATGGACGCCATCGTTAAGGCTAAGCCTGCGGCGGCAAAGGGTCAGTACGTTCGTTCGGTTGCGGTCGCTTCCACTATGGGACCGAGCGTAAGAATGAATCCTATCAAATTCACTGTTTGATTCATTTTTTGAATTGAATATATATTGCGGTTCTAAAGACAGTAGGTGCAATGCGTAAAAGGTTATTCCTTGCCTGCCGAGGAAAGTGCAATTACTTTTTAGTATTTGTCAACTGTCCGAGGTGCGCGCTTCGGACAGTTTTTTTGAACTGCGGTAAACTTATTTTATCGGAGGTGAATTTTTTGCCAAGTAAAAGTGTTTTAGAGCAAAAGAAAGCGATCGTTGCAGAGCTTTCCGAAAGACTTAAAAACTCCGTTACAGGTTTGGTAGTAAGCTTCGAGGGTATCAACACCGAGGACGACACCAAGCTCAGAAAGGAACTGCGTGAAAACGACGTAAAATACACCGTTGTTAAGAATACGCTTCTTTCCCGCGCGTGTGACGATGCAGGTCTTGAGGAGCTTAAGCCCGTTTTGGAGGGCACAACAGCTCTTGCGACCAGCGACAGCGAGTATGCTGCCGCAGCCCGTATCCTTTGCAACTATGCAAAGGATCACGACAACTTTAAGGTTAAGTCGGGTTATCTCGACGGCGCTGTAGTGGACATGGA
>JBGUPW010000141.1:0-2966 GCA_045130495.1 Ruminococcus sp.
CTTTGTGAGATCGCCCTCGGGAAGCTCGGGGCAGTGCTTGAAAATGTAATCGCTGACCACGATAGACAGCACCGCGTCCCCTAAAAATTCGAGCCTCTCGTTGTATTTCACGTGCTGAGCCCTGCGCTCGTTGGCGTATGAGGAATGTGTAAGCGCTTCCTTCAGAAGCTCCTTGTTTTTAAAATGATAGCCGATTTTATCTTCAAGTTCCATAAAATGCTCCGTTATATAGAAGATGATATTACTCCGATCGCGTCTGCCGCCACATAGTCCTTGCACAGACCGATAGCGTTTTTGATGGTGCGGGCTTTAGAGTCGCCGTGTGCCTTGAAAACGGGCTTTGATGATCCTAAAATCGGAGCTCCGCCGTAGGTGTTGTAGTCAAAACGCGCCTTCATGCTTTTGATATCCTTCAAAATAAGACCCGCAGCCAACTTTCCCTTCACGCCGCTTGTAAACATCGACTTGATCTCGCTCATCAAAACAGACGCAACGCCCTCATAGGTTTTGAGTATCATGTTGCCGGTGAATCCGTCGCACACTACAACGTCGCAAGCGCCCTTGGGAATATCTCTTCCCTCAACGTTTCCGACAAAATTGAGTCCGCTGTTCTTCAACAGAGCGTAGGTTTCGCGGTAAAGCTCGGTTCCCTTGTGATCCTCGGTGCCGACGTTCGCAAGTCCGACTCGCGGATTCTCAACCTTCATAACCTTTTGCATATACACGGAGCCCATGACCGCAAACTGGCGCAGCATTTCGGGACGGCAATCAACATTCGCGCCGCCGTCGAGCAGCATGAAGCAACCCGTAGAGGACGGGAGCACGGGAGCGAACGCGGGGCGCTTTATGCCCTTGATCCTCTTAACGGCAAGAGTCGCGCCCACACACAGCGCGCCGCTGTTGCCCGCACTGATAAAAGCGTCTCCTCTGCCCTCGCGGAGCAGCTTAAAGCCGACGCCCATCGAGCTTTCTTTTTTCGCCTTCAGAACGGCGTCCGCCGCATCGTGCATTGTCAGAACCTCGGAGCAATCCTCGATTTCCATGTTATTGAGCGAAATGTTATTTTTTTCGGCGGTTTCTTTTATTATCTTCTCGCTGCCCGTGAGGAGGATCTCCACGCCGTAAACCTCAACCGCCTCGGCACAGCCCTTTAATATTTCAAGAGGAGCATTGTCTCCGCCGAACGCGTCAACAATTATTTTCATTTTTATCACCAATATTCTCTATAAGAAATTTATCCAATGAATCGAGCGCCCTGTACGCGTAAGCCGCCGCTCTTTCGCGCTTATCGCGCGGACGGTCGGCAAGCTCGGGCAAAACGCCGAAGTTTGCGCCCATAGGCTGGAACTTTTTAACGGTCGGGTCTGAAATATACCTTGAAAGCGCGCCTATCATTGTGTCTTCGGGAAGAGTCAGAGTCTTTTGTTCCAAAAGCCTACGCGCGGCGTTCAGTCCCGCCATTATACCGGAGGCGGCGCTCTCCATATAGCCCTCGACTCCCGTTATCTGCCCCGCGAAAAACAAGCTGTTATTTTCTTTTACAGAAAAGTCGGAATCAAGTATCCTCGGAGAACAAATAAACGTGTTTCGGTGCATAACTCCGTATCGCACGAACTCCGCCCTGTGAAGCGCGGGAATAAGCGAGAAAACGCGCTTTTGCTCGGGGAATTTCAGATTCGTCTGGAAGCCGACCAAGTTGTACATGGTTCCCGCTGCATTTTCCTTTCGGAGCTGCAGCAGCGCCCATGCTCTGTGGCCTGTCCGCGGGTCGGTAAGACCAACGGGCTTCATCGGGCCGAAACGCAGCGTGCCTTCTCCGCGCTGAGCCAGCACCTCAACGGGCATACAGCCCTCGTAAACCTTCGGGTTCATCACGTCAAAGTCGTGCAGCGGAGCGCGTTCGGCATTTATGAGAGCCTGATAAAAAGTCTCATACTCCTGCTTGTTCATCGGGCAGTTGATGTAATCGTCGTCGCCGCCCCTGTCGTAGCGCGAGGCGGTGAACGCGTAATCCATATCTATGCTTTCGGCGGTAACGATCGGCGCAGCCGCGTCAAAAAACGACAGCGAGCCGCCGAAACGCTTTTCGATATCCTCAGCTAAGTCGTCCGAGGTGAGCGGACCCGTGGCGATTATTGTTATTCCGTCAGCGGGGATTTCCGTAAGCTCGGCGTGAATAACTTCTATATTCGGATGAGCTTCTATTCCCTCGGTAACAAGGCGGGCAAAAATATCGCGGTCTACTGCCAGCGCTCCGCCCGCAGGCACGCGGCATTTGTCGGCACACTTCATCAAAAATGAATTCAGCCGCCGCATTTCTTCCTTTAGCAGCCCTGCCGCGCTCTCAACTCGCATAGCTTTAAGTGAGTTGGAGCATACAAGCTCGCCGAAAAGATCTGTTTTATGCGCAGGCGTCCGCTTTTGAGGCTTCATCTCATAAAGATCTACCCCTATGCCGCGATCGGCGATCTGCATAGCCGCCTCGCAGCCCGCGAGCCCGGCGCCGATAATCTTAATACGCATCAGCTTTCTTCCGCCTTAACAGCCTTGCTGTAGCCGCAGTCCGCGTTCGCGCAGAAGAGCGTCGGCTTTTTGCCCTTCTTTTTATAAAGGATCTGACCGCACTGCGGACATCTCTCGTTTGACGGCTCGTTCCAGCTTACAAAATCGCAGTTGGGATAATTTGAGCAGCCGTAGAATACGCGCTTTGATTTTGTGTGCTTAACTATCACGTCGCCGCCGCATTTGGGGCAGGTGACGCCTGTTTTTTCAACGTATTTTAAAATATTCTTACACTCGGGATAGCCGGGGCAGGCGATGAATTTGCCGTATCTGCCCATCTTCACGACCATCTGCCGTCCGCATTTGTCGCAGACTATGTCGGTTTCGTCTTCCTTGAGCTTGAGCTTAACGCCCTCCATATCGGCTTTGGCGTCCTTGAGCGTCTGCTCAAAATTGCCGTAAAA
>JBGUPW010000142.1:0-2071 GCA_045130495.1 Ruminococcus sp.
GACAAGTAAACCTATTTCAAGTATAATCATACTTGAATAAGCCTAAACGTCACTGAGCATTGCTACTGCTTTGTTGACGGGTCAGCAGACTGATTGGCGTCGGTCTGCTGACTATGGACTTAGACTTCGAATCCATCAAGTTTATTATATAATATTTCCTAAAGATTGTCAATCACTTTTGATAATCTTTATTTTTTTGTTTTGAAAACCACCAAACAGAGAGAAAAAAGAAGCTTACAGCTCCAGAATCATCTTCACTAGAGCCCTTGTTTCTTCAAGGCTGAACGGTCTGATAACGTCCTGCTCCGTGTTCCAACAGGCTGTGTTATCCTCAAAGACGTTGGAGCCTTTCACAAACTCCTGTAGTCCTTTGATTGCAGACATCTTCTGCTCTGTCTGCTTATATTCCTCAATGCTCAACAGCACTTGCGCCATTTTCTGCTCCTTTCTGCGCATTAAATCGTTCAACGGCTTCCTGCGCTTCTTTGATCGTAAAATGAACTATGTGTGTTTGATAGAAATCCGTTTCATTTACAACTCCGATAACACCGTTTTCATAGCTCACTTCGGCTTGCGTTTCGTGAGAAACCTCATAATATTGCATATTGGTTACGATCACTTTTTCGATCTTTTCTGATTTTTCACCTACCAGACATGGTGTAATATAAAGCGTGTCCCCAATCTTGCAAGGCAACGGCTCTGTATGTGCCGACTTCATGCCGAGCTGTTCGAGTTGCTCCGACAACTCCGCTAAGCGTTTAGTGCAATATTCTCTTTGCACATCATACTCTGACTTTAATTTTGACCTTGCAAAAAGATAAGCAAAGTACAAGATTTCTCCTTGTGTCATATATGTTCTTCCTTTCTGCCCGTCATGCCGATAGCGCAGCGTTTTATTAAGGCTTAATATATCGAGAGAAATATCGTTTTGCCGACGAGAGCGACATTAACCCTATTTTAAGCGGGTAAATATCTCCTGTCAACCCTTTCGTTTCGATACACCATTTACCGTCAGGTTGTTTTGAAATCCAATAGAATTTGCCATTGATTTCTGTCCCGTAGATCGTAATTTTTCCTTCGTCGTCTTCGCTTTCCAAGATTGGCGACCAATCAACCGTCGATTTTTCCATTATCATCTCCTTTAATACAACGTTGCCATAATACTTTTCATATCTCTTTTGCCAAACGTGGGGAAAACAATCTTGACAAAGTAGCCTTTATCGTCGCCAATTGTTTTCTTTTCATCAGAAATTGTACGGAATTTACCGCCGTTTTTCTCAACCCATTTCTTTACCTTTTCTTCAAGATTATCCATAGCTCTGTCTGCTCTGTATTTACTGACGTGACAAAAATATGTGTCGGCATATTCCGTAATCGGTCTGAGGTGGCTGAGAATGTTTTGTTCTGTTTTTGTCATACATAACTCCTCGTCCCCCCGTCCTGCCGATAGGTCAGCTAAGAATAGTTTTTTATTGTTTTTGATTATGATTCGTAAATGTAGCCGTCTGTTGTAGACAAATATGCTCTCGCTTCCATTGCATTGTATCGACCGATAAATCTGTAAGGAAGTATGATAGAGCTGCCGTACCCGCTAAAAGCTTGGTCGTGTTTCCTTGCCCAACGCTCATGTACACACTTTTCAATCGCGTTTTTTCTACTGATAGGCTCAAAGCCTTCCGACATGGCTTGGGCGGCTTCTGTGCCACCTTTTTCTACCCAACAAAGGGTATATTCGTTTGCGAAGTTTCTGGAAAATCTAATCAAATACTGTTTCATAAATATTTCTCCTTCATATCATTTTTCCTTTCAAACAAACCGCTTACTTTAAGTGGACAATTTGTCCACCGAATACCCACAGAAGAAAGATTAACAATAATATTGCTGTAATCCTCCGTTGTGCATTTCGTAAAACCAGTTTGAGCAGTTGAACCGAATATAGTTCCAGTCTGTCGCATCGTAGAGCGGTTTGCGTTCAGTTGTGCCTACCTTGCGCAAACGGCGGCTGTGGGTTTCCATTTCATACACGCCGACTGAGCGTACAATGGTGACCTTTTCAGGGTCAAAACCGAAT
>JBGUPW010000143.1:0-2288 GCA_045130495.1 Ruminococcus sp.
AACGTTGCATCGGGATGTAGCGCAGTTTGGTAGCGCACACGTCTGGGGGGCGTGGAGTCGCAAGTTCAAGTCTTGTCATCCCGACCACAGGAGACGGTTTTTTTGACCGTCTCTTTTCTTTTGCCATTTTACGCGAAAATGCTCAAAAACGGCTTAAACACTGAGGTTTTGAGCACTGCCACAATCAAGTTGGGAAAACTTGATGTAAAGAAACTAACACGCCATAAACTGTCAAATAAACAGTCATTTAAACTATCAACTATTTTAGACCATAAAATCACAAGAAATCCTAAAAAAAGCCGAGTATGAAGAAATCTCTGTCATGCTCGGCTTTTGAATATTAATTTGATTTTTCTATCTCCTCAAAATATAGAATGCGATTATTCTCATAAATTGTTTTATATAACCTCTCTTTATGATTTATATCCACGATATGCATAAGTACTTCTTTGCCATTTATTGATTGTTTCAAGTGAATTAATACTCTAAACATCATAGTTTTCTCGATCATCTCAGGAGAAAGCGGAAGATAAACTTCGCCATCAATAGTGAATTTTTTTATGACAAATTCAACTTTGCTTGAATTAATTATAAATCCAGAGAGTGTTGGTTCATTCTTTGAATAGTTGTCTTCTTTAGAAAAATTCAAAACAATTCTGTTTGCATCACTAATTCTTGAATCATCATAATCGATCATTTCAAAAAACGGGCGAGCTTGTTCCTCCTTTGCCTCTCTGTCTTTTTCCTTTTCGTGCTTAATAGCCAAACGTGTTCCTCGCAAAGCTAAACAACCACCAATTAGTGCTGCAATCAAAGATACTGCTCCATTAAAAATTGCTTCATCTATGGACATACAACCTCTCCTTTTTTCGGTCTATTTGTTTTACGCCACACCCTTGTACCTCGTATATACATACTCATAAATCTTTTGTCTATACGCTGATATACTGATTTCATCATATGCTTCGGGGAGGTCGTTCCAGAGGATATCGCGGATAAGGTTATCAACCTCAGCTTTGGTTTCCTGCTTGTCTGTCCAGTGATCGAGCTCGGCAATTTTTGCCTTGATTTTTTGCAGGAGGGTAACAGATACCTCTTTTAGCTTTTTGATATCTCCCTTATCCAAATCATCGCGGAACAGCATATCATACATAGAAAGCTCCTCGTCGCTTGAAAAGCCTTCACGCACATAACGTTTTTCTTCTTCGTCCATACTGTTCGCCAAGTCCATCAAATCCATAAAGGTTTTCTCTATGGTCGCTCTGTCCTGCTCACTATTGTAATTTTCGATGATCTCCTGATAGCGCTCGTAGTAGTTCATGCGGTTGGGATTAGTAAACAGCAGGCTGTCAAGTTTTTGCTGAATGACCTCATCCAGATCCCGCATAATCAGATTTTTCGTCTTGGACTTTGCAAATTCGCGGCGGAGTAAGTCAAAATCGATCTCGCTGATATCAAATCTCTTTCCTGCTTCAGTATCACCGGACGGAGCAGGCTCCACATCCACATACTCGCTGATGATTTGGTTGATTTCCACCATCAGGTCGGTTGTATCTACGTGCTTGCGTTTCTTTTGCAATTCCGCATAAATCGCCGCAATAGCTTCATATTCCTTGCGCGGAGCGCCTGTCACCTCCTCGCGGTCGGTGTATTTCATCAGACGCTTCAATTCACTTGCATATGTATGATATAAACAAACACTTTGGAAAAGAAATCTTCTCCAAATATATCGCTTCAAACTACAAAACAATTGATTTCTCAAATTTTAAGTTAATTTTTGATGCAATTACTAAAATAGTTAACGAAAAGTCTGTCTAATAAGCTAATTAAAAATTCAACACAAATATTCTATGTGAGACATTATTATAACACGTCATACCATAGATAACGCTTTATCCCATACACCCGGATTTAAATCGAGTGTGTGGGATTTTTCATGTCACCCAAAATATTTCTCCGTAATCCTATCCGTAACCTCTTTCATCCTCTGCCGGTTCTCCTGAATTAGCGCGTTTAGCTCATCGTCAACCGGCTTCTCCTGCTCGCGGTATTCACTGACAGCTTTCCTGATGACAGCAGCGCACTGCTCCTGCTCTGCTTCAAAGGCTTGCATATCGGATTGCTCGATACGCATGAGCGTCAGCTTACGCTTGAGCTGGCGGACATAGGCATTGTAGCTGTCGATCAGGTTGCGGTAAACGTCCTGCTTGCGGGTTTCGCGCAGGTTGCGGTTGTACTCCAACAGCTTGATGTGCTGACATTCTTCGCGTCCACAGTAAACTCTATCG
>JBGUPW010000144.1:0-21382 GCA_045130495.1 Ruminococcus sp.
GCGTCTGCCAATTCCGCCATACCTGCGTTTATGAAATTGTAAGTAGTTTTTGCAGGATAACTCGGAATTTTGCAAGTTCACCGAAGGTGTGTCACCTGAACCATGCACGTCTGCCAATTCCGCCATACCTGCTTATTTCAATTTTTCAAAAAAGTCTGCACGGGCGTTTTTCAACCCACTTTTTGTATTATATCAAACTTCTTTTAAAATGTCAATCATAAATTTATAACTTAATAAAAATTTTTAATATATTTCTTTTACCGAATTTTATTTTTTGATCTGCCTCCTCTCCCCTATCTCTTGTCCAAGAATTCAGCCAAGGCCTTTGCGTCTCTCGTTCCCGTATTGCTCACAGCCGAAAGGGGCAGAATTGAACCGAGCTCAAATTGTGAGCCGAGGGTGTACAATGCCGAACAGAAGTATTCCTCGCTCAGCTCCTCAGGCTTGATGTCCGCAAAGCCGTTTGGCATTTTGAAGTGATAGCGGAAAAAAATATTCCCCTCAAACTGAGTTTTCGGGCGGGACACCGTGAATAATACGGCGTTGTTTCTTAAGGGCAGGCTTTCTTTGATCGTCACGGGCGCAATTATCAAATCTCGGTCGGAGAGAACGCTGCGCTGTCTTGTTATAACGGCGGCTGCTCCAAGCTCGCTGAGCGCTCTGTCAGCCGCACAGTAATACGGCTCAACACAATCTGTGACAACCGAAACATCGTCACAGCGCTCCAGCAGATTCGGCAAAAGTTCAGCGCAGTAGGCTGCGGGGTCGTATATCGCTATGCGCAGATCGGGCGCTTTTTTGCAACTTGCAAGCACCCCCAGAGCAAAATTCTCGCACAGGCGCGACGAAAAAGCGGCTGAACTGAACCGCTTGTAGCCGCTGCTCGGCGGAAACTCAAGCTTGTCGCTGCACAGCAAACGGTCGCGCTGCATTCCAACTGCCTCATCCGCTTTTTCAAGCCTTACCTCGCCGCTGTAGCTCGTGTATATAATATGGCGCAGGCTTACTCCTCTCGCCCGCTTTGTTGTTATCTCAACCTTGTCCCGCCTGAGTATTCCCGTCAGAGCGCGGAGCCCTCTCTGCCTCTCGGGAACGCGGATGCTTAATGCCGTTATCATTTTTACCACCTCAATAAAGCTTCTCTTTAATGATATGCTCAAAACTTCAAAAACATGAATTGATTATTTTATATTTTTATGATAAAATAAGGTTGGTAAATTTAATCGGACGCATATTTTTGTTTCTTAAGGCAACACCGCACAATTCGCGGCGTACGCCTTGCTTTAAATCTTGTTCCGTCAGACTGTCCAAAAATCTCGGCAAAGCTCCGGTCTTATCTCAATTTATTTGTACAATCTGATAAAAATCTTACTTCACAATCCGCACACCGTAACTATGCGGTATTGCATTAAGGGAAAAAGGTGATAATTATGATCAATCTTTCCGCCATAAACCACCGTTCGACCGGAAGCTTCTGCTACGCTTTGGACAGGGATACTGTCGTGCTCAACCTACGCACGGACTATGACGTTGAAAATGTCACCGTGATAAGCGAGGATCCCTTTCACCACGAGCTTTACCGCCGAGAAGAGTGGGAGGGAAAACCGAAAGCCATGCGGTGCCTTTTTGAGCTGGAAAAGCATATTGTCTGGACGGCGCAGATAAAGCCGAAATACAAAAGGCTGCAATATTATTTTATTATTGAGGCTCAGGGCGAGCGTTACTGCTTATTTGAAAACAAAATCTGCCCCGAGTCGGAGCGCGAACGCATTTCAACCGAGTTTTTCAAGTTTCCGTGGATTAATCCCGCTGATGTGATCTCTCCGCCTAAGTGGGTCCGCGACACGGTCTGGTATCAGATCTTTCCCGACCGTTTCAGCCGAGCGAGCGACTTTGTAAACAGCGGCAAGTTCCGCGAGTGGGGAGATTTCTCCAAGCCCGGATTTAACGACCTTTACGGGGGCAGTCTGAAGGGCATTGCCGAACGCCTGCCCTATATCAAGGAGCTGGGGATCAACGGAATATATCTCAACCCTATTTTTCTTTCAAACTCAAACCACAAATACAACACCTTTGACTACAAAACCGTTGATCCCGATTTTGGGACAAATGAGGATTTCAAAAAGCTTGTCGATACCGCTCACGATTTAGATATACGGGTCATGATAGACGCGGTTTTCAACCATTGCGGAACGCAGTTTTTTGCGTGGACGGACGTGTGTGAAAAGGGACGCGAGTCAAAATATTACGACTGGTTCTTTATTAACAGCGACGATTTCAACAGCGAAAACTATTCCACCGCCGACGGTCGTTTTTACTCCTTCTCATTCTGGGCGGGAATGCCGAAGCTCAACACAAACAATCCCGAGGTTCAGGATTATTTCTCCGATCTGTGCGTGAGCTGGGCGCGGGACTACGGCGTTGACGGAATCCGATTCGACGTCGGCGACGAAATTTCGCACGCGTTTATCCGCAGAATCAACAGCGCCGTAAAAGCGATAAATCCCGAAATCTTTATGCTCGGAGAGATCTGGTTTGATTCGATAGGCTGGCTCAACGGCTACGAGTACGATTCCGTGATGAATTATCCCTTTACGGGGAGCGTCGGAGATTTTTGGCGCGACGAAAGCATGAGCGCGAGGGACTTTATGCACCGCCTCAACTTTTGCAGGACGCTTTATCCGCGTCAGGTCAACGAGGTTCTGTTCAGCTTTTTGGACACTCACGACACCTCACGCGTAAGAGAAACCTGCGCGAACGACGACGTCCTGCTTCAAAAGCTTTCCATTCTGCTCACAATGGCCGGCTCCCCCTGCATTTACTACGGCACGGAGATAGCCATGCACGGAAAGAGGACGCCCTATAACCGGAGCTGTATGCCGTGGGATGAAATCGACTCGGGAAAATACGACGATTTCAAAGCAAAGGTTTCTGCGCTTATCAAAACGCGCAGCCGTTTGCCTCAAACAAAAAAGGACGAAATGGAATTCGTATTCGACGAAATACATCCGAGACTTTTAACTTACCGAAAAGAGAATGTAACGGTTTACATCAACGCGGGCTGCGAAGCGGTTGAAATAAAGACAAACGGCACGGAGATTTTCTCAAATCGGTTCGCCGACGGTGTTTTGGGCAGGGACGGCGTGCTTATAGAGGAACGTCGCGATGAATGATAAAAAAATGACTCTGTTCGGTCTGACGTGGCCGATATTCATTGAAACAGCGCTGTTTATGCTGCTCGGCATTGTTGACGTCTTTGTTCTCAGTCAGTACAACGACCTCGCGGCGAGCGCGGTAAACACTGCAAATCAGGCGGCGTCGATCACGGCGATCGTTTTTTCGGTGATATCCACCGCTTCGGCTGTGCTCATCTCACAATATTTAGGAGCAAAGAAATATACTTCAGCTTCAAGAATCGCAGCGCTTTCGATCGTACTGAACTTTGTGACGGGTCTGATAATCAGCGCGATTTTCGTGATTTTCAACAGTCAGATCTTAAGCTTTATCGGAGCAAAGGGCGACATACTAAAGCTTTCGGGAGAGTATCTGTCAATAGTCGGCGGCTTCATGTTCATGCAGGCTGTTATGAACGCCATGGCGGTCATCATACGAAATCACGGCATGACAAAAATCTCCATGTACGTCACAGTTGGCATGAACATACTCAACACAGGGCTTGATATTCTGTTTGTCGCGGCTTTTGACATGGGCGTTACGGGAGTTGCGATAGCCACAAGCTTCAGCCGCGTCGTCGGAACCGCCGTGCTCGCCGTGGTTCTGTTCAAAAAAGTTGAAAAGCTTTCGATTTTCCGCCTTCTCAAACCGTTTCCGCTGCGCGATATCGGCGACATTCTGAAAATCGGTGTTCCGGGCGCTCTCGAAACCTTTTTATACAACCTTTCTCAGCTCGTTATCACCTCATTGGTGCTGAACTTTTTGACGGAAGCAGAGCTAATGGCAAAAACGTACGTTCAAAGCATCACAATGTTCTTCTATCTGTTTGCCATAGCGATAGGACAGGCTTCTCAGATAATGATAGGACATCTGACGGGAGCGGGCAAAACCGACGAGGCGTACCGCTGCGGCTTCCGCTCTCACCGAATCGCCCTGCTCATCGCGTTGGGAATTAGCTCGGCAGGCGCTCTTTTCAGATATCCGCTGATGGGATTGTTTACCGAAAATCCTCAGGTCATCGAGCTGGGCGCTGAGGTGCTTATTATAAATGTCGCACTCGAATTCGGACGCTCTACAAATTTAGTGCTTATCGCCTGTCTGCGCGGCTCGGGAGACGTCTTCTTCCCCACCGCCTGCGCTATCTTCTCAAACTGGACTATCAGCGTGCTCGGCTCCTATCTTTTCGCCGTGGTGCTCGGCATGGGGCTGAACGGTCTTTGGATCGCTCTTGCGCTCGATGAAATCGTCAGAGGAATATTAATGATTTTCCGTTGGAAAAGCGGAAAATGGAAAACAAAATGCGTCGTAAAGGAGAATTGATTATGAAACGCAAAATAACCGCAGTTCTGCTCGGTCTGTGCCTTACACTTTCGGTATTTATGAGCGGCTGCAATATATCTGTAAATTTGAACGGCAGCTCATCGTCGTCCGATACGGGAAGCAAAAGCAGTACGGTTTCCGCTTCCGCTTCATCAAACAAAAGCAGCGATACCGGCTCCGACTCCGCTTCGTCAAACAAAAGCAGCGATACCGGTTCCGACTCCGCTTCCTCGCAAACAGCGGACGCGACCTACACCATGGCAGATATCGCCAAGCTGAAAAACACGGGCAACTTTGCCAAAAAAACCCTTGAGCATATTTTTGACGGCACGATCAACGGCAAGGGAAAAGCCACGGGATATCACTACACCCGCGTTTCCGACAGCAAGGGCGAGGTCATCAGCGGCACCGAGAGCGATAAGGACGAGCACGGAGTTTTTACGGGCAAAGTAAAGGTGAGCGGAGTCAAAAAGAACGGTTTCAGCTCCTTTTATCCCGAGGAATGGTCTCCCCAACAGGTGGTAGACGCGATAAACGAAGCATATACGGACGCTCTGAGCGACCCCGACAATCCCAGGGGCTCGCTTTGGATCGGATACAGCGGTGATTTGGAAATTGATATGTACCTCGACAACAACAAGAAAATCACGACCGCTTACCCCATTTATGAAGGAGACTGAAAATGAAATACACAGTCAGAACAACCCGCGGCAAGCACAAGCTTGTAGAGGTGGAGTTTGAGGACGAGCGCTACGAATTAATAGGTGAAATGCTTCTCGCAGAACGCCCGTTCCTGAACCAAATCATCACCACACTCGACAAGGCTCTTGAAAACGGTGAAACTGCCGAAGTCTTTTCGGGAAACGCGTTCAGCATTGAAGCGAACTGCGAAACGGCAAAAATCACAAACGACATAAACGACAGCAAGGCAGAAGCGCCGACAAATGAATTAAAAAAGCTTGTTAAGGCATATAAGAACCAATATGATAAAATTAAACGTTAAAATAGCCGATGAAACATTTACAATTGAAGCTCTGACCGAGCGTGTTGCGCCATATTTCACGCCGTATCTTACGGATACCGCAGGCGGATTTGTCATCTCTCCCACTCAAAAAGACCTTGAGCTTATGCGTGAAAAGATAATTGATTCCAAAGCTGACCTAAGAATGACGAATCCGACCGTTTTGGAATTTCTCGTGATTCACGAAAAAACAGCCCGCGAAATGATAAAGCGCGGAGTTTTGCTCGTACACGGCTCGGCGATCGTCGCAGACGGAAACGCTCATTTGTTCATAGCTCCGAGCGGAACGGGAAAATCCACCCACACTCGGCTCTGGCTTTCGCTTTTGGGCGACCGCGCGTTTATCATCAACGACGATAAGCAGCTAATACGGATAACCGACTCGGGCGCAGTGGTTTATCCCACACCTTGGGGGCAGGTAAAAGTCGCAGACGCCGGAGCGAGCGCTCCGCTTAAATCGATAACCGTCCTTTACAGGGGAAAAAACAAAATAAGTGAAATAACGGAGACTCAGATGTTCCCGGAGCTTTTCAAGGCTTCACTGCGCGGCGAAACTCCGTCGGAAACGCTTGAAATCGTAAATCTGCAAAAAAAGCTGATGTCGAAGGTAAGTCTTTATAAAATGACCTGCGAACCGACGATCGAAGCGGCTGAAACCGCATATAAAACAATAGCGGGCAGATGATTGCCGAAATTTTACAATTATCCGAAAAACCAATTGACTCTAATAATAAATATGATATAATATTACATAATGAATTTATAAAATACAATTCAGTTTATTCAGTTTATTATTTTGAAAGGAATACCGAAATGAAAATCAACGAAAACTTTTTAACACAGGAAATAGACGACTCACAGGTTATCGTTGCCACAGGCGACGCCAAATTCAACGGAATCGTTCGCAGCAACAAAACCGCTGCCGAAATCGTTGACCTTATGCAGGAAGAAACCACAAGGGACGAAGTTATCGACAAAATGTGCGCCAAATACGACGCTCCCCGTAAGACCATAGCGGACGACGTCGATATGGTTATAGCCACTCTGCGCAAAATCGGCGCTATCGACGAATGAGCACAATAGGCTTTGAAGAGATTTTAAAGCGTGACGGCGTTTTAGTGTATAGAACGCAAGGGGTAAGTATGCGCCCCATGCTAAAGCAGAACCGAGATTTGGTCACTATCCGCCCCGTTTCGGGCAGACTCAAAAAATACGACGTTCCGCTTTACAGGAAACAGGGCGGAGGATATCTTTTGCACCGCATTATAGCCGTTACCGAAAACGGATATGTGATCCGCGGCGACAACACTTATAAAAAGGAGCTGGACGTCACCGACAACGACATTGTCGGAGTTCTGACAGCCTTCAAGCGCAAGGGCAAGGATTACACAGTCGAATCAAAAGGCTACCGCCTGTACGCCCGCGTATGGAATTTTATTTATCCGCTGAGAAAAGTGCGCAACGTTATAAAGCGCTCGATCGCAGCAAAAAAGGGCAAGTCAGGAAAAAATAAATAAAGGAAATCTCCAAATTTTTTATCCTCTGAATTTTTTTCGGAGGATTTTTTATTTTTAAATTTATTTAAGGTTAATTTAAGCAACCGGTGCTAAACTTCAAGCACAGTAAAGAAAATATAAAAAAATCAACAAGACATTTACGGTGACCGCCTAAAATACCCAAAAAGAAAAAAACGGCGGCGTAAAATCAACTTATTTTTATAAACGGAGGACAAAAATATGTTTAAGAAAATTTCAGTAATTATCGCGGCGACAATGCTTGCCGCTTCCCTGACAGCCTGCAACTCAGGCGGTGACGGCAGCTCTTCTGCGTCCGGCTCCACTTCCGACAGCGCGGCGTCAACCTCTCAGAGCATCGTAAACACCGCGAATACCGCCGATACGGCTTCGACCACGGTTTTCACCGAACGCGATATGACTCAGGCGGTTGACACCTCAGACTCAAAGACGATCACAGTGAGTGACGGCAAGAACATCACGATCACCGAGGCAGGCGTTTACGAGATCAAAGGCTCGGCAAAGGACGCCGAAATAATTGTTGACGCGGCTGACGACGCAAAGGTTCAGTTAGTGCTCAACGGCTTAACTCTCACAAACAGCAGCCTCCCCTGCATTTACGTCAAGAACGCCGACAAGGTTTTTGTCACCACTCAAAAGGGAACGACAAACGCGCTTTCTGTGACGGGAACATTCAGCGCGGACGGAGACACCAAAACCGACGCTGTCATATTCTCGAAGGATGATCTAGTAGTCAACGGCGAGGGAACGCTTAACATCAGCTCCACCGACAACGGAATCTCCGGAAAGGACGATGTCAAGATCACGGGCGGCACGCTCAGCATTGACTGCGCTTCCGACGCCATAGAGTCAAACGACGACATCTCCGTAGCCGACGGAAACATCACCATCAACTCCAAAAAGGACGGTCTGCACGCCGAAAATGACGAGGACAACACTCAGGGCTCCGTTTATATAAGCGGCGGCACCTTCAACATCAACGCCGAAAGCGACGGAATCCAGGGCACGACAACAGTAGTTATTGACGGCGGCACGATCAACATCAACGGCTCCGAGGGAATTGAAGCCACAAACATCACAATCAACGACGGCAGCGTGACGATCGCAGCGAGCGACGACGGCATCAACGCCTCGAACAAGTCAAGCGCGGTCAACATCGCGGTAACGATCAACGGCGGAAACATCAAAATCACCATGGGCGCAGGCGACACCGACGGCATTGACTCAAACGGCGACATTTATATCACCGGCGGCACAGTAGACATCTCGGGACAGTCTTGCTTCGACTATGACGGAAAAGCCGAAAAAACAGGCGGAACTCTAATCATCAACGGCAGCGAAACCGACACCATCCCCAACCAGACGTTCGGCGGCATGGGCGGCGGTCAGATGCCGGGCGGCGAACCCGGAGGTCAAATGCCCGGCGGCATGGGCACCTTCAACAGATAAGCTATCTCCATAATTATTTATAAATCCTTCTCTCAGGACAGGGACACGGCTTAACAAACCGTGTCCCTGCTCCGTCGTCTGAAAAAATGCCGTTCGACGCACACTCGATTGCCGTTTAAAAACGTTTGTTTTCAAAACGTAAAATCAGCTTTATGTAAATGCTTTGAACTGACGAAAAATCTGTCGCCGCGATTTACAAACATAAACAAATCAGTGCTTACTTAAAAAAAGCAGCACAGCTTTCGCTGTGCCGCCAAAAATAATATTTTTTGATGTAATTGATTATCCGAATACAGCCTCGAACTGTGCGGGATCGGGAACTTTTTCGGGGTCAGCCGTGTAGATACTCAGGAAGTTTGTCTGATTCTCTACGATATCGTCGTTGATAACGATCCACAGCTCTCTGTCTGTAAACTTGTTGAGGTCGCTGGTCTGCGGGTTGCCCTCGTTGGAAACGATGAGGTTGTAGAACTGGCTCTTCTCCTTGTCGGAATACTCGAAGGTGTAGTCCATCCAGCCCGTAGCGGGGTTGAGGGTCGGGGTCACGCCCGGCCATACGTTGCCGCTGTAGTTCTCGGTGTTCCAGATCCAGAGCTTGGGATCCCATGTGGCGCCGCCGCTGTGCTTAACGTGAAGCTTAACGGTGAGGTCGCTGCTCTCAACATAGTAGTAGTTTACAACGGTGGGTGCGCCGAACGAAACCTTCTTGCCCTCAACAGCGGGAAGCTTGGTTGTATCGAGCGCGTAACCGAACTTGGAAACAGTGGGAGCTACCAAGTCGTCGCCGACTCTGTCCTTAAAGGTTACGGAATCGGCAAGAGTGCCGCCGGAAGTCAAATAGTAGTTAACGGTAACGGTGCCCTGCGAGAGCTTCATCTCTGCAAGATATCTCTGGAGCATTGTGGCGTCGTTGATGTCTGTCTTGCCGTTGTAGTCGAAATCAAGCTGCGCAAGACGGGCTTCGTCAGCAGTGTCAAACTCCGCAAGAATGCGCTGCAGCGCGGAAACATCGTCGATAGTGATAGCGCCGTCGTTGTTGATATCGCCGTACTGACGGATAGACTCCGGAACATAGTCGGTGTAGATGAATTTAACGGTCTTGGGCTCGGTGCCGAATGTGCCTTCCTTTTCGCCGTCCATTTCCTTGAACATATAGATTTCGGGAATAGCGTCGGACTCGGGAGCGGTGTAAGGAGCATTGGGCTCGCCGTAAAGGGTAACTGAGGGAGCAAGCTCTGTGCCGTCGGTGTAGACATACTTGACCTCTACGACCATGGCGTCCTTGTAAACAAAGTTGACGACCTGCTCTTCAACGGTGAACTTGCCGGTCTTGTTGCCCTGGATCTCCTTGAAGATATATCTCTCGGGAATGGTGTCGCAGTCGGGAGCGGTGTAGTCAGCGCCGGGCTCGCCGTAAAGAACTACGGAGGGAGCGAGGGTCTCGCCCTGCTCGTTTACATAGTTAACGGTAACCTTGGCGGCGTCGCGGTATACATAAGTAACGGTCTGCTTTGCGGCAGTGAAGGTTCCGGTCTCGTTGCCTTCGATTCTGTCGAAGATGTAAGCCTCGGATACGGCTGCGGAGGGAACGGTCTTGTAAGCGGTGCCGACCTTGCCGGTGAGGTGGATAGGATCAACGCCGTCAAGCTGTCTGCCCTGCTGGTCAACAAAGTTGACTTCAACAACGCCCATGTTCTCGTCGGTGATTCCTGCCGCCTCGTAGCCCGCCTTGTCAACGGCGATAAGAGCGGAGTTGGCGGGAACGGTGATCTTCTTGCCTGTTGCGGTTCCGAGAGGAGTCAAGCCTGCCTGGTCGCCCTTGGCGAGGATAACCCACTCGTAATCGGTGCCGACGGTGGTATCGTTGAGCAGAGTTGTCTGCTGTCTGGGAGAGGCGTTGTAAACAACAGCCATCTTGTTCCATTCGCCGGGCTGATCGTTGGTGATAGTGAAGTAAATAAGGGTTGTGGAGTCGTTGAAAGCGCCCGCGAACTTAATGCTGCTCTGATAGCTCTTGTCGGGAGCGGTGAGAGGCGAGAACGCCTTTCTGATGTTCATAAGACCCTTGTAGTAGGCAACCAGATCCGCATATTCAACAGAGCTGTCCCAAGTGAGCTTGTTGAGGTCGGCGGGAGCGTTGTAGCTGTTCTCGTTGCCGTACTTGGTGCGCGCGAACTCTTCGCCCGCAAGGATAAACGGAATGCCCTGAGAGGTGTAGATGATTGCGGCGGCAAGGCGGTTTGCCTTGAGCGCGTCCTCATTTCTCTCGGCGTAAGCGGGATCGCCCTGCTTAATGCCAACGTGAGTATAGGAATCGGCTATTCGGTCCCACAAGGTGGCGTTGTCGTGGCAGGCGGCATAGTTTACGCACTGCTCGGGTCCTCTTGCGAGCCAGCCGGATTTATAGGAGGAGTTGCTGTTTCCGAAAACGCCCGCCTTAACAGCCTTTGCGCTGTCGGCTACGCCTGTGATGAAGCCCTTTTCGTCAGCATGGAAAACAGAACCCTTCATGCCGTCGCGGACAGAGTCGTTGAAGAGACCTACTCTGCTGTCGAGCTTGGCGGCGTTCTTCTGGGTAGCCATGTAGTTGCGCTTGCCCTCGAAGTTGTAGGTAGCGCTGCGGGTAGAGAGATCCCAGCCCTCGCCCCAAATAGTGAGTCGGGGATCGACCTCGTCCATCTGAGTGCGGATCTTGTTCATCAGCTCTACGTCCATAAGACCCATAAGGTCAAAGCGGAAGCCGTCAACATGGTACTCGTTTACCCAGTACATACAGGACTGAGCTACGTAGTAGTTGACCATTGCGCGCTCGGAAGCCACGTCGTTGCCGCAGCCTGAGCCGTTGGAGAAGAAGTCCTGACCGGATTCTTCATCATAGTATTTTCTAAAATAGTAATCGGGAACTGTGCCCTGGAAGCAGGAATAATCCTTGTGATTGGAGTAGGTATGGTTGTAAACAACGTCCATAACTACAGAGATTCCCGCCTTGTGCAAAGCCTGGATCATCTGCTTGCACTCTTTGATCCTTACGTTGCCGTCGTAGGGATTGGTTGAATATGAGCCCTCGGGAACGTTGTAGTTCTGCGGGTCATAGCCCCAGTTGAACTGGTCGTCAGCGCCGGCTTCGTCAACCGACTGGAAATCATAGAACGGGTTGATCTGAACTGTGGTGACGCCTAACTCTTTGAGGTAGTCAACCATTGTGGGGAAGTCGCCCTCGCCGTTGATGGTTGTTCCTGTTTCGGTAAAGGCAAGGAACTTGCCGCGGTTCGCGTCGCTTACGCCCGAGCTTGCATCCCAGGATAAATCCTTAACGTGAACCTCCCAAACAGTTGAATCGCTCTGGCTGTCAAGCAGAACGTGGCTGTCGCTCGCCCAACCCTCGGGGTCGGTGCTGTCGAGATCGCAAACCATTGAACGCTTGCCGTTGACACCTGTTGCAACGGAATAAACGTCCTGGGTCTCGGCGGTCTGCAGCTCTCCGCTTACGGGGTGAGCCGACTTGATGGTGTAGGTGTAGTAGGTGTTTACGATGTCACCGTCAACGGTGGCAGTCCAAACGCCTGTCCACTTGCCGCCGTCCATCAGCTTCTGCATGGTGACGGTGCCGAGCTTCTTGGCGCCTGCCTCCGAGTCGGAGCCGGTGGCATAGCGGTTGAGTGTTACTTCCGTAGCGGTAGGCGACCAAACCTTGAACACGGTCTTCTCAGGTGAGTAAGTCGCGCCGAGGTCGTTGCCGGAGTATGCGTATTCTTTGTCGATAGCGTCACAGGCAGCTACATTTCTGTCAACAGACGCGCCAACCGCGCTGTCGGATTCAGCCGCAAAGCCTGCAAGAACGCTTGAGGACGCCAGCATACACACCGCAAGAACAGAAGAAACGATTTTCATAGATGTTCTCATGGAAATTCCTCCTTGATATAATGATACCGATTCTCCGCCGAAGCCCGTCAAAACTGTACGATGTTTTCGGTCGGCACGCTCATGGATAATTTGCTGTCAAACACATACGCCGCGCCAAAACGCCCGACAGCTTTAACAGAGCTTCAAATCAGATAAGCGGTATTAATTTGACTTATTATAGGTTGGAGTTTGGAGAGTGGAGAGTGGAGTAAAGGGTCGCTCCGCTCCGGATTATTTTTTGAGATAATCACTGCTCTGTCCCTGCAAGTTAACGGAACAGCGCTTATTCCTCAGACTCCGGCTCCAATTCCTCGGTTATATCCATAACCGCCTTGAGCTTCTTTTTGCGTCTTACGCGCGAAACGATTAGCGAAGCGATACAGGCGGAAAAGATAATTCCGACGCCGATGTAAACGAAAACCGCGACTTGTTTGAGCGGATCGGGCTCGTTAAGGTAGTTGAGTATAACATTGATCTCGCCCGGCTTGAATTTTCCGGAAACCTCCTCGGGAGCGTCGATAAGCGTCCTGTCCTCATACTCGTTCTGCTGAACGTCGTACTTCTCTCCCTGCTTGCCCGTCAGAGTTTTGGTTTCGATGACCTTGCCCTCGTCGTCCATGTAAACCGCGTTCACCTTGCAGACGCTCTTATCGGCATCATCGGTAACGCGCGTATATTTAAAGGTTACGGTAACATCGTGGTCGGGAAGCTCGCCTGCGCCGTTATCGGGGAGCGCGTCGAGCACTAAACAATAGTTTTCGATTTCGGGAAGCTCAGGCGTGTAATACTTCTGACCGACCCTGTTGCGGATAACATAAGCGTCGGCAAGCTCGGAGCCGTTGATATCGTCAACAAATTTAATCGTGACGTTAGCCATTTTTCCCGTGTATTCCTTTACATACACGTCAACCGTCTTGACAGCTTCTTCGATTCTGCCTCTTGAGTCGCCCTTTACTCTCTTGACGTCGTAATTGTTTTTGCCGGAGATTTTATCAATATCGAACACGCTGCCAAGCTCGTCGGTGACGACCTGAGTTTTGATTTTTTTCTTTGAATCGGAATCGAAGTAATTTATAACCAGCGCACCCTCGTAATCCGAGATGCCCGCGCTTTCATAGCCCTTTTTGTCGGCAAGAATAACTGCCGAATGAGCCTTGACCTTTACGCTGCCCGAACAGGTGCCGAGATTATTCAGTCCCGCAATATTTTCGTCGGCAAGCTTGATCCACTCGCCTTCAATTTTTACGTTCTTCTCTTCATCACTGCCGTTGAACACAACGCACACCTTGTTCCACTTGCCCTGCTCGGTGTTGGGGATATAGAAGCCCGAAACGCCCTTGGGCAAATCGTCGATCGAAACGATGTTGTTGGCTGTGTGGGCGGTGCAGTCGCGGAACGCCGGGAAAGCGTCGCGTATTTTCATCAAACCGCGGTAATATTCAACTATGTCGCTGTAAATATCGACATTCCTCCAGTCGATCCTGTTTTCCTCGCGTGAGGACGAGAACGAGTTTTCATCTCCGTCCTTGCTGCGCGCAAATTCCTCGCCGCTGAAGAAGAACGGGATTCCCTGAGAGGTCATAACAATAGCGGCTGAAAGCTTGTTCATCGCGACCAGATCCTCATGGCGCACGCGGTACTCGCTGTTTCCGTAAACCGAATCAACAAGCTTGTCGTACAGACAGAGGTTATCGTGACAGGAAGCGTAGGTCACGCACTGTGTCGGAACGTTCGACCAGCCGAGTGAGCACTGACCCAAAAAGCCTGTTTTCAGGTTTGCTCTGCCGCTTCCTTCCTGTACAAAGCCCTTGTCAACGCCTGCGGTGCTGCCCTTTATCGCGTCGCGGATAGTATCGTCAAACGCTCCTATGCGGTCGTTCATCTTGGTGAGGTTCGTCTGATTAGCCATAACGGTGCCTTCGTCGCACTTTGTAGGCATATTCCACGCTTCGCCGTACATCAGGATCTTCTTGCCGCTTCCGTCGTCATAAAGTTCGTCGAGCGCGTCGCGGATCTCATTCATTGTTGTGACGTCGTGCAGACCCATCAGATCAAAGCGGAAGCCGTCGATGTGGTACTCCTTAGCCCAATAGGTCACGGAGTCGATCATGTATTTTCTGAACATCAAATGCTCGGAAGCCGTGTCGTTTGAGCAGCCCGAGCCGTTCGAGAACGTTCCGTCCTCGTTCATGCGGTAGTAATAATTCGGCACGGTGTACTGGAACCACGAATCAGGCGTGTAGGTGTGATTGTATACCACATCCATGATAACGCCGATACCCGCGTTGTGGAGCGCCTGGATCATCTGCTTGCACTCTTTGATACGCACGCTGCCGTCATAGGGATTTGTCGAATATGAGCCTTCGGGAACATTGTAGTTTACAGGGTCGTAGCCCCAGTTGTATTGCTTCATAATGTCCTTGCTCTCGTCAACCGAGCCGAAGTCATACATAGGCATGATCTGAACGTATTTTATGCCTAACTTTTTAAGATAGTCAATGCAGGTAGGCGAGCCGTCCTGAACGCCGCTGACGGTGGTGCCGCTCTCGGTAAACGCGAGGAACTTTCCGCGGTGCTCCTCGCTTATGCCGCTTGTATCCGAGGAAGAAAAGTCCGCGACAGAGGTTTCCCATACCGTGGCGTCGGTCGCATTGCCGACCAAAACGTGAGAATCGTTTTCCCAGTTGGCGGGATTTGTCTTGTTCAGATCCACGACCATGCTGCGCGTGCCGTTCACTCCGCAGGCGCGGGCGTAAATGTCGGCGGTGCGCTTTGTTTCCTTGCCGTGGGTAACGGCGTAGTCATAGTACTTGCCGGCAAGGTTTCCGTTGATCGTTGCCGACCAGACGCCCGTTTTTTTGTCGAGCGTCATATGAGTTGTACGAATCGAGCTGCCGCCCTCTCCCGAGCTGCCTTTATCGTACAAGTCAACCGATACCGCCGAAGCCTTCGGAGACCAAACCTTGAAGGTGGTTGATTTTTCGGTGTACACCGCTCCCAGATCATTGCCCGAATAGGCAAACTTGTCCAGCTCCTTGGCGTACGCCTGGTAATCTGTTTTTTTTGTATCCGCCGAAACGGACATTGATACACTTCCTGTTGCCATAATTACCGCTAATACTCCTGTTAAAATTGATTTAAAACGCAAAGCATTGCCCCCCGTTTTAGTATTTTGCCGTTTAACAAGCCGAAATCGCGCTCTCGGAAAACCGCGCAATTCACACTTATTTTATTATCTCATTTTATCATAAATCGGAAGCATAATTAATTCCGAAACAGAATTATATTTTATTATTTGCTATTCAAATTGTAGAAAGTTTTGCTTGATTTTTGTGCAATTTCACCATAATGCTTTATCGAGCTGAATCAGGTCAAAAATCCGCGGAATAGCGCGCGCCGCGTTTTCGGCTTGATCACTGACATTTTAGCTTAATTTTTTCCAAATGAGTGTTGAAAAATCAACAAAGATATAGTATTATATATGAAATGGATCGCTGATCGCCTCCGAACAACGGAGAGGTTTGAAAAAACATTGATCCGCGGTTCAAAAAATCGGAAGGAGAAAAAAAGAAAAATGATACGGCACATAACCAACAAAGCGACCGCTTTGACGCTTGCCGCGCTAACCTTTTTCAGCATAACGATCATCGGCGCAATGAGCGCGACTCCAGCAAAAGCGGCTGAGGTTAAGGAGGATTCGGCTACGGGCGATTATGAAACTTTCGGCTCGCAAACACTTTTGGAGTCTGCCGACATTACCTACGCGGCTTACATGAAGTGGCTCGAGGATCACGATGACAGAGGCGAATTTCCCGACTACTATCTCGGAACTCCCTATGCCGGCTATTTCCCCGGCTCCCCGTTTGAAGTAGACGACTACCGCACACCCAACGGTGAAGAATACTCTGCGGGCGAGATCCCGCCGTCAGAGCCTCCATATAACGGCCATGCGATGAACTGCACCGGCTTTGTGTGGAACGTACTTATGCACGCGGGTGCAAACTGCGGCGCTCCGCAGTCAAAGCTTGACGCTCTGCCCGTCGTCAGCGGCAACGTGAGCTACTGGCAGAACAATGACATTTACCGATATTATTTTTCCGGTGACAACTGCATCTCGGACGCAGTTGAATCGGGCGTTCTCGAAAAGGGCGACATCATTTGGATGGACGGCACCGAGGACTGGCACTGCGGTATTTTCTACGGCGAAAACTCTCACGACAACAAATTCTGGCATTCGGGTGCTCAGCAGAGATTGGAATCTGTCAACCGCATTTCCGAAATCGAACCCTGCGGCACAGCCACCCAGCTTTTTGTACTTAAAGCTTATCACCCCTCGCGCACCCCGAAAATCGCCAAGCTCGCGATCAAAACCGTACCTGAAAATTCAGCGGTTGCCGAGAACGAGAATTACTCGCTTTTAGGAACAAAATTCTGCGTATTCACCTCTTACAACGACGCTTTGAGCGCCTCCGAGAATCACGGTGACAAAACCGTTTGGAGCAAAAGCATCGGCACTATCGCGCTCGACAACAACGGCTTCGGAATGTTGAGAACGGGAACAGTTCCGTCTTATTCCGAGCTTGTCAACAGCGGAGGAAACCACGAATACTTCAAGCGCAGCACACAGGTGATCGACGCAACCATTCAGTATTACGCCGTACAGCTCGGTGTGGGCAAGAATTATGTCACGGATAAAACCGTCTATCCCCTCATCGACGCGCGCGACAGTACAAGCAGCTTCTGGTCGGACTACAACCTTGTTCGCAGCAAGAGCGGCTTGCGCTACTATGTAGTAAACACCTATAACGCCTCATACGGCGAGGCATTGCGTGTTCAAGTCGCATCCTCTGACAAGTCTGTGACCGACGGCAATCCCAACTACTCGCTGATGGGTTCAAGATTCTCGATTTATTCAAGCTATGAGGACGCCGCAAGCGCTGCTGCAGCCCCTGCCGGAAGCGAAGAGCGTTCCAAGCATACCTCCGCCTACTGCGGTCAGGTAATTACGAATTCCTCCGGAATCGGCTGGCTCAGAAAAGGCGATATTCCCGATGCTGAGGCTTTCGAGGATCCCGAAAAGCAGGCTGACTATTTTAATCAACACATCGACTCGCTTTTGATCGATAAATATTATGCCGTCCAGACGCTCGCGGGCAAAGGATACGAGTTGAGCAACATCGTCTATACCTTTGAGACCGCAAACAGCGCTCTCACTGTTGACGGCGGTGAGGCTATTGTATTCCGCGCCTCAAACGATGATCTCCCCTACGTGTTCAACACACCCGTTGAGGAGCTCCCGACAACTCCCACCGAGCCGACCGAGTCCACTGAGCCGACTGCTCCCACCGAGCCCACCGCTCCTACTGAGCCCACCGCTCCTACTGAGCCGACCGAGCCCACTGAGCCGACCGAGCCCACTGAGCCGACTACTCCCACCGAGCCGACTACTCCCACCGAGCCGACTGCTACCACCGAGCCGACCGCTCCCACCGAACCGACCGCTCCCACCGAGCCGACCGCTCCTACCGAGCCGACTGCTCCCACTGAGCCGACCGAGCCTGCTAAAACCTATCTCTGCGGAGATATCGACAATGACGGCTACATCACTATAAGCGACGTCACGACGCTGCAGCGCATTATCGCTGAGTTCAACGTTCAAAGACCCGCCGATTATTCCGACGAAGCTCTGTTCGCCAAGATAGCCGACGCGGACGGCAACGGAATCGTAACCATTAAGGACGCGACAGTTATTCAGCGCTTCTTAGCCGAGCTTTCGCTTGATCCCGATGCTCAGGTCGGCAAGACCTTTACGATCGACGACGTTTACCCGGTCGTTCCCGAGGAAACCAAGCCCGAAGAGGCCGCGACGGAACAGCCAACCGGTATCGCTTCCGAACAAAACAATTTTATCAAATCGGAAGTCGCATGGCTCCACCGCGTCACAAGAATCTGATAAAAAACTAAACCAAACAGAAAGAGATCGACATTTTGCCGGTCTCTTTTTTTGCTTATATCAATAACAAAAGCCCGAAATCTTTTCTCTGTTCAGAAATGCGAAGCACAGCGCTTTTATAACATTTATTTATTAATTTTCTTTTATCGAAATAAATTTCGTGCACTATTTGGTACAATTAAACTGAAAATTTAAATTTCAAACATTTTTTATAAGGCAGTGGTATGATGACCAATAAAAACCTGATTGATTTGGATGCGATGAGCGTTGAGCAAATCGCCAAAATCGTTAAAAGAGCGCGCAAAATAATGCAAAGTCCTGCGGATTACCGCCACGCCTGCGACGGCAAGATTCTCGCGACTCTGTTTTATGAGCCGAGCACACGCACGCAGATGTCATTTCAAACGGCAATGCTAAAGCTCGGCGGACGCACGATAGGCTTTGACAACCCGATGAATTCATCGGTTTCAAAGGGCGAAAGCCTGAAAGATACTATCTCGGTTATAAGCGGCTATGCCGATATTATAGCAATCAGACACCCGACCGAGGGAACGGCTATGGCGGCTTCTCTCTACTCGGAGGTTCCTCTGATAAACTGCGGCGACGGCGGCCACCTCCACCCCACTCAAACGCTGACCGACATCGTTACTCTAAGCTGTGAGAAGGGCAGACTCGACCATCTTAAAATCGGAGTATGCGGCGATCTGCTCAACGGCAGAACCGTTCACTCTCTGATCAAAACTCTCGCGAAATACGACGGCAACTCATTTGTACTTATCTCAACTCCCGAGCTCGGCGTGCCGCTGTACATCATCGACATTCTCGAAAAGAACGGTTGTCAGTATGAGATTTCACATAATCTCGCCGACGCAATGTATGATCTCGATGTTCTTTACATGACGCGTATTCAGCGCGAGCGCTTCAAAAACGAAGAGGAATACCAAGCACAAAAGAATGTTTTCGTGCTCGACCGCGAAAAGCTCGAGCGTGCCGGCAAGGAAATGATAATTCTTCATCCCCTCCCACGCGTCAATGAAATCACCGTTGACATCGACGAAGACCCACGTGCGCTTTATTTCAAGCAGGCACAGTACGGAATGTTCGGCAGAATGGCTCTGATACTTCTTCTGCTTCAGGACGAGGAATTTGTGCTTCAATCGCGCGACGCGGAGCTAAGCGTTCAGCGCTGCAACAATCCAAAGTGTATAACGCAGAGCGAGGCTTATTTGCCGAACCTGAGCTATAGAAAACTCGGAATGCAGATGTGCGAGTTCTGCGATAAAAGAATTGATTAGGGAGGAATTAAAAATGCCTAAAGAAAAACCAAACAAAAAAAATATGCTCGGGAGCTTTATCATAGCGTCCATAGCCTATGTTGTGCTCGGAATTTTTATGGTCGCTTATCCCGATAAGGCTACCGACGGATTCAGAATCGTCATCGGTATCATCCTGATGATTTACGGAATCATCAATGTTATTTCGTTCTTCCTTAATAAGGATAACGAAGAAAACCTGTTCATGGAGCTTGCGCTCGGAGTTTTGGCAATAGGTATCGGTATATTTGCTCTTTTAGCCCCCGATACGGTTGAAATGGTGATCTTCTATTCACTCGGAGCGGTTCTGATCATTGACGGTATCGTTAACATTAAACGCGCCGTTAACCTTAAAGATATGGGCTTCAGACGCTGGGCTATCATTCTTATCGGAGCGTTTATCAGCATTATTTTGGGCATTGTCTGCATTGTTTTATATAGATACATGGGGGAAGTGGTATCTGTTTTGATAGGAGTCGCTCTTATTTATGAGGGTGTTTACAGTCTTATAATAATTATTATTGACTCGCATTCCCGCAAGAAGATCGTTAAAAACCTCGCACTTGCGGAAAATGACCGCGATTTTGATTGATCTATTCTATAGGAAGCACTGATCAATTCACGCCTGAGATCCGGGCAGGCAAATCAACCGGTGCTTCCTATAAAAGCTATATAAAAGGACAAAACATCTGATTTAGAGAAAGGAGTAATTTATGAAAAAACCATTCAAACGCATTTGCGCTGTTCTGTTTGCGGCGGTAATGCTGTTCTGCTCGTTTACATTCACCGCAGCTCAGGCGGCTGACACCGCTTCCTCCGCTGCGGCGGTTCAATCCAACGACCTGCCCGACAGAATTGCCGACGGCGCGATCCTGCACGCGTGGTGCTGGAGCTTCAACACGATCAAGGAAAATATTCCGCAAATCGCCGAAGCGGGCTTCAAATCTGTCCAGACCTCCCCTATCAACGCTTTTCAGCGCGGCGACAACGGCGGTATGTGCCTGATGAGCACCAACAAGGGCAAGTGGTGGTACCAGTATCAGACGACCGACTACACGATCGGCAACTATATGCTCGGCACCGAGGATGAATTCATGGCTATGTGCGAGGAAGCGCATAAATACGGCGTAAAGGTGATCGTTGATATCGTAGCCAATCACTGCTCCTCCGACTACAACGTAATTTCAAGCCACGTCAAAAACATCACCCAAAAGGCTTTCCACGACAGAGTTGAGATAAGCGACTGGTCGAACCGCTATCAGGTAACGCAGGGCAAGCTGACGGGTCTTTGGGACTTGAACACCCAGGACGCAAAGGTTCAGAAAATGATCGCCGATTACATGAAGGACGTGCTCTCAAAGGGCGCTGACGGCTTCCGCTTCGACGCCGCCAAGCATATTGAGCTTCCCGACGACGATTCAAAATACGCCGGTAACTTCTGGCCGACGGTGCTCGACAACAGCGCGGAATATCAGTACGGAGAGATTCTCTCAGGCGCGGACAGGATCGGCGCTTATTCAAAGCTCATGCACGTCACCGCGGAATCATACGGAAGCAATCTGCAAAAGGCGCTTGCCAAAAAGACCATGAGCGCCTCCACAGTTAAAAACTACAAGGCTTACGACGAAAACTTAAACGAGATCTCCGCCGACAGACTCGTCACCTGGGTTGAATCTCACGACAACTACTGCGGCGACGCGGCGACATGGAGACT
>JBGUPW010000145.1:0-3050 GCA_045130495.1 Ruminococcus sp.
AAGTTCTGGACTTTTCCGTTTTCTGTGGTATCCTGTTGTGCTTGAAGGAGGTATCGACATGGATACGATCAGAGAATTATTCTACGGAAATATTCATCCGTATACTTGACATTGTTACTGTGATGTGATACAATTCTCTTTAAAACTGAGATAGAGAAAGTATTGTCTCGTGAACTATACAGAGAGACACTGCCACCGGCTGAAAGCGGTGTTTAGGGATAAGACAAGAAGACCCCTCCGGAGTTGCAGCATCAGAAAGTAAATGTTGCCGTGTTCGCACGTTACAGCGAAGAATGAGCGGTGCACAAGCTGTTTTTATAGTATTAGGTGCACAAACAAGGTGGAACCGTGGAGCTTTTAACCCCACCCTTGATTTTTATGTCAGGGGCGGGGTATGTTTTTTTCGTCTCTGAAAATTTCTATTTTGGAGGAATGAATGAATGTCAGAAAAAGAATTTTCTTTCGAGAATGAGGCTTACCGAAAGACTTATTGGCACACTTGCTCTCACATTATGGCACAGGCAATCAAAAGACTGTACCCGGAGGTCAAGCTTGCCATAGGGCCGGCTATTGACAACGGGTTTTACTATGACGTATCAGCTCCGTTTGGTTTTAATCCGGAAATCATGGAAAAAATCGAGGCGGAGATGCGTAAAATCTGCAAGGAAAAGCTCAAGTTAGAGCGGTTTGAGCTTCCACGTGAAGACGCCTTGGAGCTAATGAAGGATGAGCCTTTCAAGGTGGAGCTTATCAATGATTTACCCGAAGATGCTGTTATTTCATTTTATAAGCAGGGAGAGTTTACCGACTTGTGTGCCGGTCCGCATCTCGATTCTACAGGCCGTGTAAAGGGAAATGCCATAAAGCTGCTCTCCTGCGCATCGGCATATTGGCGCGGAGATTCTAATCGTGAGTCTCTGCAGCGCATCTATGGCATTGCTTATCCTAAGAAGGAACAGTTAGATGAGTATATTGCTCGTATTGAAGAAGCAAAAAAGAGAGATCATCGCAAGCTGGGTAAGGATTTGGGATTATTTCTCTTGATGGAAGAGGGTCCCGGTTTCCCGTTCTTCTTACCTAAAGGTATGGTGCTGAAAAATACACTGATCGAATATTGGAGAGAAGTACACAAGAGATACGGTTATGTTGAGATCTCGACTCCGATGATGCTGAATCGTACCTTGTGGGAGCGCTCGGGTCATTGGCAGCACTATAAAGACAATATGTATACAACCGTTATCGATGAGATAGATTTCGCAATTAAACCCATGAACTGTCCCGGCGGAATGTTGGTATATCGTTCCGAACCGCACTCGTACAAGGAGCTTCCTTTGCGTGTCGGTGAGTTGGGTTTGGTTCACCGCCACGAACTCTCGGGAACGCTTCACGGTTTGTTCCGGGTAAGGTGTTTCACACAGGATGACGCCCACATTTTTATGACATGGGAGCAGATGCGCGATGAGATCAAGAGGGTTATCGAGCTTTTTGATGAGGTTTATTCTGTGTTTGGCTTGGGTTATGAGATCGAAGTTTCTACTATGCCCGAAGATCATATGGGTGAAGTTGAAGTGTGGGATTTTGCTACCGACACCTTAAAAGCTGCATGTGAGGATATGGGCAAAAAGTATACCGTCAACGAGGGAGACGGAGCTTTCTACGGACCTAAGTTAGATTTTCATCTGTCGGATTCTTTAGGACGTACCTGGCAGTGCGGAACGATTCAGCTTGATATGCAGCTGCCGGAGAGATTTGAATTGGAATATACCGGTTCCGACGGAGAAAAACATCGTCCTGCTATGATCCATCGAGTTGTGTTTGGCTCTATAGAGAGATTCATCGGAGTGATCACTGAGCATTTTGCGGGCGCATTTCCGCTTTGGATCGCACCGCAGCAGGTTATCGTGCTTCCGATAACAGACAGAGCCGGTGATTATGCGGATAAGATCGCGAAAAAATTGAACGATTCGGGATTTAGGGTCGAAGTTGATCATCGTTCTGAAAAACTGGGTTATAAGATCAGAGAAGCTCAGGGGATGAAAATTCCTTATATGGTTATTGTCGGCGATAAAGACATTGAGAATAATACGGTTTCTATTCGTCATCGTTCCGGTGCTGACCTCGGTGCGATGCCTTATGAAGATTTTGAAGCCCTGTTAATTGAAGAGCAAAACACAAAGTTGATAAAGTAAGAAAGATATCGTTGCCCCAATAAAGATATTGTTACCCCAATATTTATTATTGAGCCTGAATTTAAACTGAATATTCATTGATTATTCCGACACGGTTGAGATTTGTTCTTGACCGTGTTTTTTTGCGCAAAGGACATAATTTCCCATGCGGAAACAAAAATAGTATTAAATAGATATAATATACCAAAATTTTCCGTGTAATTTATACATATTTCCCACTTACGCTTTATTTGGTTAAGAAAGTGTTACAAAATATTTATAAAAACAATCTCAAAATATATTGCAAAATACGAATCATTTTGCTATAATTAATATGTTCATTTATATGTTCAAATAAAAAAGGAGGAACATTTTATGCAAAGAACAAAAAAAGCTGTCAGCTTGCTTTTGTCATTCCTGCTTGTCTTCTCGTGCTTCACTTGCTTGGCAACAGTAACGGCTTTCGCTGCTGACGGCGACGAGGAAACCACTTATGTGGTAGCAGGCTCTGAGGCTGAGCTTTTCGGCACAGCTTGGGATGCAGCAAACGAGGGCAACCTTATGGTTAAGAGCGGCGACAAGTTTGCAAAAACTTACACAGCCACAAAGGCTTACACCGACGTTCAGTTTAAGGTTGTTAAGAACGGCGCCGAGTGGATCGGCGATTCCACCGGCAACAACGTAACGTTCAACGTTACAGGCGCAGGCAGCTTCACCATTACAATCGATCCCGAAACCAACGAGATCACCGTAACAGGCGACGTTGTTGAATTTGTTACCGATTTCGAATACGATACCGTATTCGCTGTAGGTAACGGCGAAGGCTTCTGGCTCAACGGCGCAGCTTGGGATCCTGCTTATGCAGCAAACGAGATGACCGAG
>JBGUPW010000146.1:0-21993 GCA_045130495.1 Ruminococcus sp.
AGTCAAAGCTTTTGTATCCCATTGACGCTAAAATGGATCGTGCCTGTGGATCGGACAAATCCCTTTCAAGCTGTGTCGGGCGAAATACATAGATCAAGGCGCGTTTCTTGCCGTATCCCAATGGCTGCATTTTCACTCCCTTATGACTGAAACGCCGGTTAAACTCCTGCGTGTAACGCTCAACATCTTGTTTCTGCGCATAAACACAAGTAAAGAGATTGGCAGTTTTCAGCCCCGCGAGAGTGGGAGAACAATGCTTGATGATCAAATCTTCCGACATCTGTTTATTCCTCCGTGGTTTCGTCTGTGGTTAGCGAAGGCTAACCGATGTTCAAAAAACAAACATCCTCCGGTCGGATGTTGTATCTGCGTCAGTTACCCTCTGCTAACTGAACAAGTGTAATATATCATATCTTCTTATTTTTGTCAAGAGTTTTTTGAAAAAATAAAATCAGCCGACAGAAAAACAATCCGTTGGCTGATATGATTATCATAAATCTTCGTTCAAATGCTTCTTCAAAGCTGCGAAAGTGGTGGAGCTGATAACGTGCTCGATTTTGCAGGCGTCGTTTGTCGCCGTTTCCTCGTCAACGCCGAGCTTCATGAACAGTTCGCTTAGAACGGTATGGCGTTCATAGGTGCGTTCGGCGACCTCCAATCCCGCTTCCGTCAGCGTGATACCACCGTCCTGCGCGACTTTAATATATCCGCCGTCGCGAAGGATTCCCATCGCGCGGCTGACGCTCGGCTTTGAGTAACCAAGCTCCGCGCCAACGTCGATCGCGCGGACAAACGCCTTTTCCTTCCTGAGAACATAAATCGTTTCCAGATACATTTCGCCTGATTCCTTGAGCACCAAAGCCTTCACCTCCGTTAAAAGATGAAAGTATTATAACATACTTCTCAAATCTTATTTAATAGAATGATATACTATTGCTCGTAATAGTAATAAGCAAAAGATTATGAAGACTCGATAATCTTTACTCGCCGTATTTTTTATTACTATATTCGCAGCAAAGAAAAAAGCCCGATAATACAGGCTCAGAATAAAGTATTTAACAATGGGGAGTTTATCCGTAAACGGATTATCTTCACCAAAATAAAAAGAGATAATGGGAATAGAAGGGCAGCATGACGCTGCACCAAATCCGCGCTTTGAGTGTTTTGCATTTACTTTAAAATCAATACCCGCGCTGAAACGCGTCTCGCAGGCGGCTGATTTGAAAAATAAAGTCAATACCGCATAATTACGGTGTGAGAATTGCGAAGTAAGATTATTTTGACAGTCTGACGGAATAAGATTCAAGCAAGGCGTGAGCTGCGAATTGTGCGGTGTTGCCTAAATCCTTTCTACGGTTTGCGCGGCCGACGGCACTTTTTATAATTGACATCACATGACTTTTTTGATATGATTTTCTTACATTGACAAATCGGTTTTAACCGGAAAAGAGGAATAGCTCATGCGAACCGAAATTAAATTTTCAAGCGGGGACAGGATCGCCGTTATCGCTCCGCACCCCGATGATGAAAGCCTCGGCGCTTCGTCGGCTCTGCTGCTCGCGCCTGACAGAACGGATATTTTTGTTTTGACTGACGGCAGCCACGGGTGCAGGGAGCGCTCTGTTGAGGAGGAGGCGGCTGTCCGCAGGAGGCAGTTTCAGGCTGAAATGGATCATGTAAAGCCTCGCTCATTCGAGTGGATGGGCGTTGAGGACACAAAGCTCGGGCTTCATCCCGAGGTCGTCGGGAAAATCGACTTCACGCCATACACAATAATATTTCTTCCGTGGCTTGACAGCCTTCATCCCGACCACAGGTGCGCGGCGCGGTTTTGCCTTGATGAGCTCCGCCGTCAGAATGCGCGCGCCGATTGCTATTTTTATGAGATAGACGCTCCCTTTCACGACCCATCGCACTATATAGATATATCTGATATAGCCGAAGAAAAACGGCGGCTGGTGCGCTTTCATGCCGATCAGAAGGGGCACGAGCAGATCACTCTTGCGCTGAACGCCTATCGCGCCGCGCAGATGATAAAGTATAAAAGCCTTCGATATGTCGAGGCGTTTCAGAAGGTTGACGTCAATCAGCGTCCCGAACAACAAGAAATATAAATTTTAACAGCCCTGTCGGTATATCCGGCGGGGCTGCTGCATTTTATGGCAGAAAAACGGGCTGAATTTATATCAAAATAAAACTTTTATCCTTTTTGTTTCTGACTTACAGTTTTCACGCAAAAAATTGAGAAATTTTATTGATTATGCCGATTTGATGTGTTACAATGAGGGCGAAACATGAAAAGCTTCCCGGGAAAGGTTTATGTTATTTATGCGCAGGTTCGTTTTCAACGGCGGTTGTGAACGCCCGTCTGCGCGTTTAAGGGAGCGTGAGATATAAAGGGAATATTGGCAGACATCCGAATAATCATTCAAAACTGAATTCAAATCAATTGAGAGTGAGGGATACAAAGAATTCGTTTGGAAAAAAGCAATTGAATAGATTGGGGCGAAAAAATGAAGAAGATCCTTATTTGTTTATTGGTTTCATTGGTATTTTCCTTTAGTCTTTGCGGCTGTGAAGAAAGCACGGAAGAAAAGGCTGAAAGACTGCGTAAAACCACAGAGCAGCTTGGCAATCAGCTTAGTGAAACGGAGCAGAGGATAAATGATTTACAAAGGGACTGGGGAAATTATAAAAAATCGGAAAGTGAATTGAACGCTTTAAGATAGGCTATGCCTATGAAAAAATCTCTGAGCATGGTTTCCGACCTGCTCTTAGAAAGAAAAACAACAGAATAATCATATCAGAAAAATATATAATATTTTTTTGAGAAAAAGCTGATTTTTGTTGCATTTCGCTTTTGAGTGTGATAAAATAAAAGTGCTACACAAAGTTGAATAATACTGTTGTACAGGATAGAAGTATGTGTTTTTGGCAATAATTTAGTTAAAAACGCAGGCTCACTTTTCATATACTTTTATTCTGTAATGAAAACTTTGTGTAGCAACAAATGGGGCTGTGTGTTTTGTGCGCAGCTTCGTTTGGGGCTGCGCATTTTTTGTTGTTTACAGAAAAGGAGAGGAAAAATGAGGAAGAGAATTATTCTATCGGTTGCCGCCGTGTTTTTTGCAGTATGTACTCTGTTGACAGGCTGCGGAGAGGACAACAGCGCAACGCTCGACTCGGCTTCCGGTAAAGCAGAGGGAACGACCGCAGCAGCTACAACGGCTGCTCCGACAACAGAAGCACCGACAACATTGCCTCCGACAACCGTACCGGCGACGACTGTACCTGTGACAACGGTTCCCCCGACAACCATACCAAAAACAACAGCGCCGACGACAACAATACCGCCGACAATAGTGACAGTGATTGAGGAAAAAAGAACCGTTTCACAAAATGAACCGGTGCCCGTGCAGACAAGTCACGTTCATCAATGGGAGAACATCACACAGACGGTACATCATCCTGTGGAGTATAAAAAAGTGTGGGTAGTAGATACACCCAAGCACAGTTATAATGCAACTGTAAGTTACTATACCTGCAATGTCTGCGGGAAAACTTTTTCCTATGATTCGGGAAAACAAAGAGACGCACGCTCTTTTTCCAGTCAATTAGGATCACATATGCTCATGGAAAACCAAAAATATGATCAAGAATGGCAAAGAGCGCTTTATGACGGAAGACCTTGCCGCGCGGTTAGACCGGAATGGATCGAAAAAGAGGTACCGTACAAGGTTGAAGTTGAGGAAGAATGTCATTACGAGGATCAAGTGGCAAAAGAAGCTTATGATGAAACGGTTATCACAGGTCAAAGATGCAGAACCTGCGGTGAGTATAAGTAATCAAAATGCAGTTGAAAATCTTGCAGACAAAAGCATTTATTTCTAAAAAACATGAGAGCAATAAAAATGGAGGTCAATAAAATGAAAAAAGCAGCTTCAGCTTTTGGAATAATCATCGGAATTGTTTCGGTGATCATGTCAATTATTACATTTAATATGTATGAAGGTCCTTTTGAAAGCGCAAAAGCTTATGGCGGTGATGCGTACACCGGAATTCAACAGGCTGCGGCTCAAAGCGCAAATAATATTGTGCACGCGGCAAAAATCTTGCGTTTCGGTTTGGGCTCGGTTTTACTGATTTTAGGTTTGGGAATGATCGTCTATTTCGCTATGAAATTAGGCGAGGCTGACACAACAGGATTATCAGGTGTTGGGAACAATGGTATCGGCGCTGCTCCTTCGTTTGTCAGTACCATTAATCAAAAATCCGACACGGTAATTCAGAGCGCTCCGGCTCCAAGCCCTGCCGCGCCGGTCGTAACAAGAAAACCGGAGCGTCCCCGTAATGATTGGGTTTGTCCGAAGTGCGGAAGCAAAAACTCGCGGTTGGTTACAAAATGTATGAACTGCGACGCTTTGAAAGATAATTAGTCTTAATAATAAACTGCATAAATAAACGCATGGAACAGCCCGTTTTTGAATGCGAAAAAAGTTGCTGCACAAAGTTGAATGATAATTTATTACAGAATAGAAGTAACAGAATAGAAATGTAGATTTAATATTCTTTATTTACTCTAAGTTTGTTGTATAAAGAATGCAATAAAAATGCATTGATTCTAAGCTGCATTTTTACATTTTTAACAATGAAAGGGATGAAACAATTGAAAAGCATGATATGTGAATTATGCGGAAGCAACGAATTTATTAAAGATGATGGTTTTTTTGTTTGTCAGCATTGCAACACAAAATACACCACTGAAGAAGCAAAAAAGCTAATGGTTGAAGGAACCGTGAAAATTGACCATTCGGATTTTGTTGAGCGCAGTTTGCAAAACGCAAGAAGAGCGAAAGAAAAAGAAGATTGGGATGAGACCGAAAAGTATTATAACTTGGTTGAGCAGTACGATCCAAACAACATCGAAGCCATTTTCTACAGTTCTTACGGCAAGGCAAAAAAATCATTGGTTGAAAGCGATTTGTATAAACGTCAGGCTGCCTTTAAAGTTCTGACAAATTGCGTCTCCATAATTGACGATAATTACGATATTAAAGATGACGAAACAAATAAGCAAATGGTTATGCAAATCAGCAATGATATAATTACGCTTGCTTCAAGCGACTACGTCTTTAACCAGTGGAAAAACGGATATGGCGTTGTTGTTCGCACAGATAAGCTTTCAACTGTCACATTATTCAATAATGTTGGATTGGAATATGCGGAATCGCTCAAAAATATCGCAGAAAAATATCCTATGGAGCGGAAAAATGAACGTTTGTATTTTTACGATCTTGCGTTGAGACATTTAAACTTTATTCTGAAAAACGGAAGCTTGGCAAATCCAAGTATAATTAAAGGAAAAATAATGGATATTCACCGTTTGATGAATAGCATTGATTCAACGCACGCGGTTCCCGAACAAGCGCCCGAGGCAGGAAAAAAACAATCATCCGGTGCCGGATGTTATGTCGCAACAGCCGTTTATGGTTCCTATGATTGTCCGCAGGTCTGGACGCTTAGAAGATACAGAGATTTCGATCTTGCTGCTAATATTTACGGAAGATGTTTTATACGTTTTTACTATGCCCTCAGCCCCACTCTTGTTAAATGGTTCGGAACAAAAAAATGGTTTAAAAGCTTTTGGCGCAAAAGGCTTGACCGTATGGTGGACAAACTCAATAAAAAGGGCTACGAAAATACATACTATGATGATATTGATTGGAGAGCGTTTAAAAAATGAGAGGATTTGGAGTATTTTTAATGATCGTCAGCGGTGGTTTGGATATTTTTGCATTCGCGATGACCAATCAGGTTACTACAACTGAAAAACTCAATATGTTTCATACAATATTAGTAATAAGCTCAATTGCATTTTTTATCGGCTTACTACTGACTGCTTTCGGAAAAAGCTCTAACAACGGCGGAGGAAACGCAAGTGTTGTCTCACCGTCAGCACAAAACACAAATCAGAGCGGCGGATGGATATGTGAGAAATGCGGCGCGAAAAATTCTGAATTATTTACCTATTGCTCCTGCGGTGGAAAAAAGCCTGTGCTTGGAAATATAAATACACAATCGGTTAATAATTCCAATTCTTCCGCTTCCGATTGGAGATGTCCAAATTGCGGCGTAATAAATAAAAACTACACGGGAACTTGTGGCTGTGGATGCAGAAAACCATAAATACATATCATTCTAAATCAGTGGGCTGTTGCAGAGAAATGCGGCAGCCTGTTGAATGTATTGGTTTGAAAGAAGTTTGAACTGCGGTGAATCCATATTCATATTAACAGCGAAAAAATCCTCCTAAAACTCATTTTATTAATCTTTTTATTAATCTTGCAAAACCTGAAAAAATGTTGTAGAATACTTATAGTATATTAAATCAATTGCAAACCGAAAGGGAGGATTACTGTGTCAGACTTTAAAAATTCATGGAAACAGACCGGAACGGGGCTGGGCGGCGCTTTTAAGACCTTGGGCAAGACCCTTATCAAAACGGGCAAGAAGGGCGTTGACAGCGCCGTTGAGTGGGCAGGCAGAGAAGACGCCGCGCCCGAGCAGCCGATCGAGGCTCAGTATACGGAGAACACGGGCAACGCGTATGAAGCAGAGCAGCCCGGGGCTTGGACGGCTTCTCAGCCCGAAGCGCAAGCCGGAACGGTCGATCCGTCAATGCTCGTGGCGGACGAAATCAAAAAGCTTGCCGCTCTCAGAGATCAGGGCATTTTGACGGATGAAGAATTTACCGCAAGAAAAAGACAGCTTTTAAATTTGTAATTTAAGACGATACGCCGCAGGCAGAAACTCATTCTGTTTGCGGCGCTTTACTTGGTTTGAAAAAAATTTTTGATTTGTCCGTCTTTTTGTCATGGTTTTGTCATACTTTGTGTGATATACTCTGGCCACAGTCAAGGGAAAACACCCGCGACGTTAACATATATCTAAATTTTTGAAAATCAAGGAGATAATTAAAGATGAAAAAGAATGTAAAGACAAGAATCATGGGAACAGCACTCGCCGCGCTCTGCGCCTTATCAACAGTTGCCGCCGCTTCAGCGGTCGGAGCTGCCTCCGCAGCAACCGCGCCTGCCGCTTCCGTTTCCGCCCGTGCTCAATACGGAAAGGGCTGCAAAATGCATTTCACTCAGGTTTACAACTGGACTTACAGCCTGTATGACGGCAACGTGTCGATCACCTGTGACTGCGACTGGAGCACTAACGAATGTACCTTCTACGCCACCGGCAATTATGAAGGCACAGCCGACGCGGTTCTTATGGTAAAGCGAGCCGACGGACAATGGAACAACACTCCCGTTCGCTTCACTGTTGACAGCAACCTCAACGTTACCGGTCAGGTGACAGGCAAAACTTATGTTACCAATACCGTTTGAAACAATTGACAAATAATTTTTTTGCGATATAATATTAAGGGGATAATCCAAAAAGGCGCTGCCCTTACAAAAAGGGTAAAAACAGGGCGCTTTCAGGCGCGGAGCTCAAACTTGAGCCTGCGAAATACATAAAATGGTTCTCGTCGGTTCAGCGCGGCGTACAATCTTGCGCTTAATACCGTGCTTCGGGCGGAACATACATAATTTTTTTAAAAGGAGATAATTCTAATGAGAAAAATCGCTTTAATCGTTATGACAGCCGCTGTTGCGGTTACAACAGCAGTTATGATTTCGGGCTGCGGCGGAAAGAGCAGCTCAAGCACACCGACAACTACTGTTGCCACTACAACAAAATCTACTCAGAGCACCACAGTTGCAACGAATCCCACAGTTAACGCTACAGGCAGCACCTCTGCAAGCTCATCTTCAATCAGCCTCAATCAGGACAATACCGCAGCAACAACACCGACTAATAACAGCAACAATCAGGGTAATCAGGGTAATCAGGACAATCAAGGCAGCCAGACTCAGGTTGACACTGACGACGCCGGTGACGGCGACGAGTACAACACCGTAGCTCCCTACGAGGATGAACAGGATTACGACGAGGGAGGTTACGATCAGGAGGATCAGGGTCAGGACGACGGCGGCTATGACGACGGCGGCGACGAGTACAACACTGTAGCTCCCTATGAAGGAGATTAATATATATAATTAATATATAATACCTATAATTAATACATATAGAATTAATACATATAGTTTAAAACGCCTCTGCAATTCGCGCAAACGGATTGCCGGGGCGCTTTTTTGTCTATGGATAATTTCCTATAGCAGGCAAAGCCGTAAATTAATGCAGCTTTGCCTATTAACTTCCTGCGGAACAATCAAAATCTCCGAACCGCTGTAGATCACGGCGGCTGTGGTTTTATCGGCGGTTTTTCCGCGAATCCAAATAATCCTGTAAGATGATAGTGGCGGCGACCTCGTCCACCACGTTTTTTCTTTTTTTGCCGCGCGTGTCGGTGTCGTTTAAAAATCTGTGGGCGGTCACGGTCGTGCCGCGCTCGTCCTGCATAACTGCTTCAAGCCCCGTAAGCTCCTTAAGCTTTTCGGCAAAGGCGCGGGCGTTTTTCGCGCTTTCGCCCTCGGTGCCGTCCATGTTTTTCGGCAAGCCAACAACGATAAGCTCCGCTTTCGCTTCTTTTGCTGCCTCGGCGACCTTTTCGGGTAATTTGTTGGGCGATTTTTCAAAAATCACCTTGTAGGGCGAAGCTAAAAATTCGGTTTTATCGCTCAGCGCAAGCCCCGTTCTGGCTTTTCCCAAATCAACCGACATTATGACCATCAAACCATTCCTTTCAAGTTCATACCTACATTATAAGCCCTCAACGACAAAGTTACAAGTGTTTAATGTTTATATTCTACAAAAGAATATAAAAAGCCGCCGTCAGTTAATGACAAAACGATTGCGCGGCTCGGCTTATAATATTTTTATCAATTACAAAGGAAGTAAAAATGATGGAAAGCGTAAAAAAATCCGCCCGTCCGCGTGCGGCGGGACAAAAAAGTTTTACAAAATCGGCGGTGTTTCATGCGGGTTACGGTGGGCTCGGCTTCTTGGTGGCGCACGGGGCTGTAATGGGGAATCTTGCGCCGTTCGGAGCTTCTTTCGCGGCGGCGGTGCCCAAAAGAAACCTTGCGGCTGCTCTGACGGGGACAGCGCTCGGCTATTTGGTGCGCGCTCCGCTCGACAGCTTTCGTTATGTGGCGGTCGTGATAGCAATAGGTGCGCTGCGGTGGCTGCTCAGCGAGCTTGATTTTATAAGAAACAGCCGTCTGTTCGCTCCGCTTCTCGCGTTCGGTGCTATATTCGCCACTGGCGTCGCTCTGCTTTTCAGCGGAACAGGCTCGATTTCGACTCCTGCGGACTGCGCGATAGAGGCGCTTCTTGCGGGAGCGGCGGCGTATTTTATGTCTGTCACCGTTAAGCTGAGCGGTCAGCGCAGAGGTCTCTCGTCATTTACAAGGCAGGAAAGCGCCTGTCTGGTGCTCACGGGCTGCGTTCTCATGCTTTCGCTCGGAGTGCTTACGGTTGAGGGAATTTCACTGGGGCGCATCATAGCGGTCACGGCGGTCATGCTGTGCGCGAGATACGGCGGAATAAGCGGCGGCGCGGTGTGCGGAGTCTGCACGGGAGCCGTTTTCAGTCTTGCCGATACGGGACAGGGCTATCTGTGCGGCTGCTTCGCGTTCGGCGGACTTATGGCGGGAATGTTTTCGTCAATCGGAAAATTCGCCTGCGCCCCGGCATTTGTGCTTTCGAGCGCGATCATGAGTCTTGCGTTCGGGAGCGGGCGCGAACTTCCCACGGTGATTATCGAGGGCTTGATAGGCTCGGCGGTCTTTTTGATTTTGCCGTCCGAGGTCGGCAACTTGATCTCTCCGCTCTTTCACAGCGAGTCCGACGCTTCGCTCGGCGAGAGCCTGCGCAGGAACATTGTAATGCGGCTCAACTTCACTTCAAAGGCTATTGCCAACGTGAAAAATGACGTTAAAACTGTTTCTCAAAAGCTCGATTCGCTCTATTCGCCTTCTTATGCGAGTGCCTGCGAGAATGTGGCGCGCGACGTTTGCGGCTGCTGCGGTCTGAGAATGTACTGTTATGAGCACGAGGGAGGAGTTACCCGCGACGATTTCAGGCGGCTTGAACCTCTGCTCGCCAAATCGGGAGTCTTGACCGACGCCGATGTTGAGGAGGCATTTGTGAAAAACTGCTGCAAAAAGGGCGAGATAGCCGCGCATATGACTCTCAACTACAGGCATTTGCAGGCTGCACGCGAGGCTCAGAGCCGAGTGGCGGAGCTTCGTGGAGTTGTCGCGGGGCAGTTTGCGGGAGTCAGCGATATATTGCAGGACTTGTCAGAGGAGTTCAACAGCGTGATGAGAAGCGACGAGGACTGTTCCGAGCGAATCATTTCTGCGCTTACCGCCTCGGGATATCGGGTCGCCGACTGTGTTTGCCTGATTGCAGAGGGCGGCAGAATGACGGTGGAGCTTGAGCTTTCGGGGCGCGAGGACGAGATATCACGGGGAACGCTTGCAAGAGAGGTTTCAAAATGCTGCGGAAGGCGGTTTGACTTGCCCGAGCTGAGCTGCGGCGGAGGCAGAGTTCGCGCCGCCATGTGCGAAATGCCGCTTTACGATGTTGAGATAGGCAGCGACCAGCATATTGCCGACGGAGGCAAGCTGTGCGGCGACTGCATAGACTATTTCAACGACGGAATGGGCAACACCTACGCCCTTGTCTGCGACGGAATGGGAACGGGCGGCAGAGCGGCTGTGGACGGCAACATGGCGGTGTCAGTCATGGGAAGGCTTCTTAGATCGGGATTGTCTCCCGACAGCTCGCTTCAAATCGTGAACTCGGCGTTGATGATAAAGAGCGAGGACGAATCGCTCTCAACCGTGGATTTGGCGGGCGTTAATCTGTATACGGGCGGAGTGACGCTGAAAAAGGCGGGCGCGCCGCAAACCTACGTCAAAAAGGGAGGCAGGCTCACCGCGCGGGAAATGCCGTCCCTGCCTGCGGGGATCCTGAATAATATTCGGTTTTCATCCGATACGATAAATTTAAAATCGGGAGATATGGTTGTTATGGTGTCAGACGGCGTCATTACCGGAGACGAAAGATGGCTGGAACGGCTGATAAGAAGCTGGAACGAGGGAAGCGCACAGGAGCTTGCTCAGGCGGTCGTTCAGGAGGCGATAAAAAGGCGTGCCGAAACGCGCGACGACGATATAACCGCCGTTGCGATCCGCCTGACGGAGAACGTATAAAAATAATACACGACACGGCAAAACAAGACCCGGTACGCGGAAAACGTGCCGGGTCCTGCTTTAGAGGATTATTGTGAAAAAACAATTAAGGAGATTTTCAGTTGCGCAGGGTTTATTTTTTAACCATTTCTACATTTTATATTATATATGAAACTTATACAAAAGTCAATCTAAAATTTATAAAATGTTAAAATATTTTATCAAAAACATACAAACAGCGATTTTGTGCATTTATCGGAATGGAATTTTTTGATTTTTTTGCTTGATAATCCGCTTTTAATGTGTTAACATTGCTTTGAACATTTTAAAGGAGGAATGGTTTATGGCAAAAAAAGCCAAAAAGAAATCAAACAATAAGCCAAACAACAACCCTAAATACAATCAAAATGCAAAACCAAAGGCAGCTCAGACTTCCGGCTCCAAAGCGCCCCAAAAGGCAGAGCAGAAAAGCAAAAGCAATTCTCTTGTCTGGAAGGTGGTTGCGGGCGTGCTTGCGGCGGCACTCGTCACCGTATCATGTCTGTATATCGTTAAGCTCAACTCGAACCCCGGAAGCGGCTCAGGCTCAACCGAAGCAAGTCAGGCGGCAACTCAGTCTTCTGACGGCGATACCAAGAAGGAAGATGCAAAAAATCTTTCGCTCTGGACGGAAGAAGCCCCTCTTAAAAAGCAGCTCACGGAATACGTCAACACCGTTACGGATATGTCGTCCGACGACTTCATTCCCGTTGAAAACCGTATAGCAGTATTCGACATGGACGGCACGCTTTGCTGCGAGACCGATCCCGGATATTTTGACCACAAGCTTTTATATCATCGCGTAATGGAGGATCCCAACTATAAGGACAAGGCAAGCGCCGAGGAAAAGGAAGTTGCGGCGATCATCAAGACCTACTTTGACACCGGAAAATATCCCGAGGGTCTCGACGTTAAGCACGGCAAGGCGGTTGCAACAGCGTTCAAGGGCATGACCATGGATGAATTTAACGCTTACGTAAAGGAATACAGAAATTTTCCCATGGAATCCTACACCAACATGACAAACGGCCAGGCGTTCTACAAGCCCATGCTCCAGGTTATCGACTATTTACAGGCGAATGACTTCACTGTTTATATTATAAGCGGAACCGATCGCCTTATCACACGCGGACTTGTTGAAGGAACTGTAAATATTCCTCTCAGTCAGATGATAGGCTCTGACGAGACGCTTGTAGCCGACCATCAAAATGGCGCAGACGGATTGCAGTATCAGTTCACGCACGATGACAAGCTTGTTACCGGCGGAGAGTTTATCATCAAGAATCTCAAGATGAACAAGACCTCCGTGATTGCACAGGAAATCGGCGTTCAGCCTGTGCTTTCGTTCGGCAACAGCTCGGGCGATACAAGTATGGCAAACTACACGATCACCAACAACAAATATAAGAGCGCCGCGTATATGCTCTGCTGCGACGACCTCGAACGCGAGAACGGCAACCTTGAAAAAGCTCAAAAGATGGCTGATTCCTGCAAGGAAAACGGCTGGACGGCTGTTTCAATGAAAAACGACTGGACAACCATTTACGGTGACGACGTAACCTACACCGGAGCAGCCAAAGCCGAATCAACAACTGCGGCTGCAACAGAAGCAACTACCGAAGCAGTTACCCAAGCAGCAACTAAAAAAGCAGCGTAATAAAAAAGGCCTCAGATTTTGACAGTCTGAGGCTCTTTTGGTGTTCAGGGAATCTCTAATAATTCAATGTTGTGCAGAAGTGCGGAAGATTTATGGCAGAATGTTGTCAAAGCTCCGCAGGAATACTGACGTATTTCAAGGAGCTTTGGCTGGATTATGCCGTGAAGATTCCGTGCTTATGCGCGGTTGGGAATTGTTAGAGGTTCCCTTAAATTGATATCAGCGGTAAACGCCTATGTATACGGGCAGATTGCTTTCGTTGTCGAGGAGCATGAAAATGAACTGACTGTCGAAAACGAGCGTATCCTTTTCCGCTTTAAGTTCAGCCGAGGCTTTGCCCTCGGACGCGCCTCCGTTTATTCCCGTGCGTGTCAGCGAGAAATTCTGCGGTATCTCGTACACCTCTCCGAGCGTCGCTCCTTTGCCGTAGCTCAGCGACGAAAAGCTTGATTTATCGCTGAACAGCGCATAAAGTCCCGCCGAGGAAAGCGACTGCGACATTGCTTTTGCCTTGCCGTCGGTTCCTATGGTGAATTCGGGGAACGCAGCCGCGCTCTTTTTGGTTATATCAATGCTGCCGAGCAGCGCGCTCAGCTCCGTGCCGTCAAGATTTCCAACGTATTCGTCGAATGATTTTCCGTCCTTGGGGGTGATAAGAACTAATTTCAGCGGATTCTTGGAGGTGTATTTAAGTATTCCCTCAGCCTTCTCCGAGCTCATCCTGCTTTCATCGGAGCATAAATATACCTCGTTTCGTGAGCCCTGAGCGCCCTCAAAGCTTCCCGAAAAAATCTCGCTGTCTTTATAGCTTTCGAGCCACTCGTCATTAATGCTTACCGTGCCGAGAGTATCGAGAGTCCCCGACTTTGAAACGTCAATTCCGCTGTCGGAGGTGTAGGGCTTCAAATACGCGTTCAGCTTTTCCGAGGCGTTTTCGCCGTTGAAATCATATCTTAAAACATCAAAACCGTAAAAATCCTTTGCGCTCTGCAAAAATGATGTTTTTACATCTATACTTTCATCGATCAGCATTGCGCCGTCGAGCTTAATATGTTCCTTGGGGGCTTCCTTTTGACCGATTCTGCTGACGTTTTCAAGGCGCGACTTGAAATAGGACGAGCAGACGTTCAGCCCGTCCTGAGTCAGCGTTCCGCCCAGCGCGAGCAGGATCTCCTGACGGGTATCGCCCGAGGCGGCGTTCGCAAGGAGCGAGAGCTGCAAGACGGACGAGGCAGGGGAGAATATGAAGCTGCCGCTGTTCTCCTTGTAAAGCGCTCTGAACTGAGAGAGTGAAAATTCCGTTACGCCGTTGATGTAGTTGCTGTAATCGGTAGGCGGATTATGTGCGCCGTCGGCAAAGTTGTAGGTTACCGAAATATCCGTGTTTCTCGTTTGCTTTGCCGAAAGCCTCTCGCTGTCTGTAAATTCCTTTGTGTTGCTGCATGATGCGAGAAGCAGAACGCTCAGCAGCGCAGCAGCAGCGGCAGTTAATCGCCGCTTCATTTAGAATCTCCTTCGGGCTGAGGCCCCTCGCCCAGTTTTTTGGCGAGCTGCACCATTTCCTCGGCGGCTTTGGGGCGCGCTAAACGCTCGCAGTTTCCGCGCATTTCACGAAGCCGTTCGGGAGAGTGCAGAAGCTTGGATATCTCCTCGGCTCCCGTCTTTTTGTCAACCAAAATCGCCGCATTTTGTTTAAGCAGGAATTTGACGTTGTACTCCTCCTGCCCGGGAAATGCGTTGTAAATCGCCATGGGCAGGTGGCAGGCGAGGCTTTCGGATATGGTGAGTCCGCCCGGCTTGGTCACGATAAGGTCGGAAATGTGCATATAATCCTCTACGTTGTCAACAAAGTAGAGCAGCTTGGTGCGGTCTGCCGCTCCCGATTCCTCAACCGCTTCCTGAAGCTTTTCGTACAGCTTTTCGTTTTTGCCGGTTATTACGATCAATTGCAGCTCGGAGTCGATAGCGGCAAGATTTTCATAAAATTTTAGTACGCCCGTTACGCCGAAGGAGCCTGCCATGAGCAGCACCGTGGTTTTGTCGGGGCTTAATCCCTCGCGGCGGCAGATTTCCTCCTTTGCACCGGGAGTGCTGAACTTTTCAAAGGTCGGTATGCCCAGGGGATATATGATAGACTCGTCAACGCCGTATTCTTCGATAAGCTTTGGAGCCAACTCCGGTTCGGCGAGCACATATGCGTCGATATTGGGGGCGACATAGGTGCGGTGAGCGTCGTAGTCGGTTATGAGCGCAATGACCTTGACGTTGCTCAACTCGCCGTGCCTTTTCAGCCTTGAGATCATAGCGGTAATAAAGGGGTGACACATAATGATCACGTCAGGGTTGTGCGGCTCGATTTCCTCAAGAAGTTTACTCGACATTGAGGCGTTAAGCTTCATAATAGCCTTGTACGCCATGTTTTTACGATCGGTGATCTTGTACATCCCGCCGTAAACCTTCGGTGCATTTTTAACCAAAAAATAGTATCCTTGAACGGTGGTGTTGTCATAAACTTTGCCGATAGCGCGAAGCCCGTCTAAAACGGTGACTTCAACATTGGGGTCAAGACGCTTTATGGTGTCATCCAAAGCGGCGGCAGCGCGTTTGTGCCCTCCGCCCGTAGACGCGGAAAGAATCAAAATTTTCATATTGAACAGCTCCTTAATGAAGTGTTTGCGTTGAAAAACCGCTGATTGGGTTTGTCTCGTTTTGCGGGAATCTCTAATAATTCAATGTCATGCAGAAGTGCGGGAAACTATGCCGTGAAGATTTCGTGCTTATGCGCGGACGGGAATTTTTAGAGGTTCCCTTGAGATAAAACGATTTATTTCCTGTCGCAAACCTGATTATTTCAAGAATTTTGGATAATAATATCCTATTGTTAGTATTATACAAAAAACGGCTGATTTTTTCAACATATATTTTTACGTTTGTGTCTGATTTGCGAATATTTTTGGAAAAAAACTGTCTGAAAATTCCGCATTTCACCCGCTTTTCACACCGAAATGTAAAATCGTTAAAAAATATACAAAAACGTAATAATATTTACCGTTTTAATTTGTATTTTAAACTCTTTATTTTTCGTGAGAATTGTAGTAAAATAATAGCGGTAACCTCTAAGTAATTCCCTGCCGCGCATAAGCACGAAATCTTTACGGCACAATGCGGTCAAGACCCTTGATATACGTCAGTATAACTGCGGAGTATTGACGATCTCATGTCATAAATCTTACGCACTTCTGCGCGACATATGCGAAACATCAAATAATTTTTAGAGGCTTCCTAACAACGGTTTTATGCCGTTTTTCGGGGTAAATCAAAAGCATTTATACCGTTTTATGGAGTGGACGAATGGATAGAAAAGATAGTAATACAAATAACAACAAAAACCTGATACCCGAAAGCTCCGACAAAAAGGTCGAAGAAAAATCCGTCGCCGAAAGCATCTCGGACGCGGAAAAACTTGACGATATCGACATCATGGATTTCGCCTCGGAATTTTACGGATCGGAAGGCTTAGACGGCAACATTGAAGAAAATTCCGACGCCGAAAGCACCTCGGACACCGAAGATCCGGATTATATCGACAGCATGGATCTCGGCTCCGACTTTAACGGATTAGAAGGCACCGATGATAAAGTCGAAGATGATTCCGACGTCGAAAGTATCACGGCAACGGAAAATCCTGATGATACCGACTTCATGGATCTCGGCTCCGACTTTAACGGATTAGAAGGCATCGATGATAAAGTCGAAGATGATTCCGACGTCGAAAGTATCACGGCAACGGAAAATCCTGATGATACCGACTTCATGGATTTCTGCTCCGACTTTAACGGAGCGGAAGGCTTAGATGATAACGTTGAACAAATTTCCGACGTTGAAAGTACCACGGCAACGGAAAATTTTGATGATAACGGCTTTATAGGCTTAAGCTCCGGCTCAGACGAAACGGAAGGCCCAAAAGATAGCGTTGAAGAAAACTCCGTCGCCGAAAAGGCCGCCCATACAGGGGAGCTTGACGATATCGGCTTTATCGGCTTCGGCTCCGAATCTTACGAATCAGAGTTATTCGGCACAGAGGATAAATCAAACGAAGAAGCTGTGACTGCGGAAAGCGAAGAATCCGAAAAAGAACCCGAAAAAGAACCCGTAGGAAAAAAAATCGGAAGATATGCCGAAAAAAGAACAGGCGGAATTTCTCTTGCTGCGGGAAAAAAGATCATTCCTGTATTGTTTGCAATAGCAGGCGCTGCCGCTCTTATCGCGATCGTGATCGGTGTTTTCGGAGCGACTGACAGAGGCGCACGTCCCGTTGTCAATGAGGAAGACGATTTTGTGTTTGACAGCGGCACAACAGTGTCGGGAATTGATATTTCAGGCAGGACGTTCACAGAGGCTAAATCTATTTTAGAGCAAAACAAAAGCAAATTTATCAGTCCCGTCAGCTTATCCGTAGGCATCGGCGACAAGAAGATTGAGCTTACTCAGGACAACTTTGACTACAATTTGAATATTGACGAGGTTCTCAACCAAATCAAGGCTGATGATAATGCGGGATATCTGACTTCCGCGCGCAGCTATACGGTTACGGCGACAATCAATAGCGAGTCGATAGACAGCAGTGTAAATGCTATCTGTGAAGAAAACAATACAGAGCCTGTCAACGCGCACGTCGGGAAGTTCCATCCCTTTGAAGAAGAACGCTTTGAATATGTCGAAGAGAAGAACGGCGCAACCATTGACAGTGAGAATCTAAAGCAGCAGTTCACACAGTTCTTTGAGAGCGGTCAAAGCAGCGGCACTGCTCAAGCAGTCGTCACGGAGACCGAGCCGACTGTTACGGTCGACTTCCTTAAAGAAAACATCGTTGAGCTTTACACCTATGAAACCGTTTCGGGAAATACCGATGACGCTACCGTTAATATGGAGGTCTCCTTCAAAGCCTGCAACGGATCGGTGATTGATCCGGGCGCGGACTGGTCATTTAACGGATGTACGGGAGACTCAAATTTAGAGTCAAGAGGCTACAAAGTCGGAAGCGTGATTTCAGATAATCAAATCACCGACGGTATCGGCGGAGGACTTTGCCAGTCAAGCTCCACCATTTATGTCGCCGCGCTGTATTCAAACATGGTTGTTGTTGAGCGCCATCCGCACAAATGGGCTTCACTGTATGTTCCCACGGGATTTGACGCGACGATCGACTATCCCAATCTTGATCTTGTGCTGAAAAACAATTCCGAGTATCAGATGTTCCTTGAGTGCAGGGTCGTTGACAAAACGCTTTGCGCCACCTTCTGGGGAGTTCACAGCTCCGAATACGATTATATCAATCTCGGAAACGAGCTTCTCCACAGCGACGAATCGGGCTATTCGGTAAAGACATGGCGTGAATTCTACAAGGATGGGGAGAAGGCATGGCAGGAAGATCTTCCCGAATCTCATTACGATCCCGAAAACGGCGAGCAGTTTATATCGGCGTAAGCGAAAAAGAAGTTTTGAACCGTTATAACGTTATAATAAAACAGAATAAAACGCATGACCTCCGCAGATAATATTTGCGGAGGTTTTTGTTATGATAAAACGTGCGGGAGGATCAACTCTCATTTTTGAAAATATGCCGCAGATCATCGGATATGCGGCAGCGGCGGGAAAGAAAGAGTCCGAGGGACCGCTCGGAAAGCTTTTTGACAAAATAATTTACGACAGCCGCAGCGGAGGAGAAACCTTTGAATCGGCGGAAAGCGATTTGCAGCGCGAGGCGGCGTCGTTATCGATGGATAAAGCGGGATTAAAGCCGGAGGATATCGAGCTTGTTTTCGCGGGCGACCTGCTCAATCAGTGTGTCGCTTCCGCCTTTGCCGCAAAGGGCTTCGGTATACCATATCTGGGGCAGTACGGAGCCTGCTCAACAATGGCTCAGGCGCTTGGCTCTGCGGCGGTATTCGTTGAGAGCGGAGCGGCGAATAACGCGCTCTGTGTGACTTCGTCGCATTTTTGCGCGGCAGAAAGGCAGTACCGCTTCCCGATGGAGTACGGCTCGGTGCGGACGCCCACAGCTCAGTGGACGGTAACGGCTGCGGGAAGCTGCGTGCTTTCGTCGGAAGCACGCGAAGCGCCGAAAATAAAAGCGGCGTCATTCGGCAGAATAACCGATCTCAATATAACCGACGCAAACAATATGGGCGCCGCCATGGCTCCTGCCGCTGCGGATACCATAATGAGATTTTTTTCGGACACAGGCACATCTCCTCTTGATTACGACTGCATATTTACGGGGGATCTGGGCTTGACGGGGAGCGATATCCTTTGCGACCTGCTTTTGCGCGGGGGCTTTGACATACGCGGAAAGCATACCGACTGCGGCCTTATTATTTTTGACCGCGCGGTTCAGGACGTTCACTCGGGCGGCTCGGGCTGCGGCTGCTGCGCTTCGGTGCTCTGTTCAAAAATTCTCGGCGAGCTTGTAGATGGCAGCCTTAACAACATTCTTTTTGTCGCCACAGGCGCATTGCTGAGCTCAACCACCGCTCAGCAGGGAAAGAGCATACCCGGAATCGCGCATTTGCTGAATATCGTCAGGTGAAATCAATAATTCTCATTATGTTGCCTTTTGTTATCCGTTATGATATACTTGTTATATAAAGGGAATCTAAAATTCCCTTATAATAATGAAAAGCGGTGAGGCTAAATAATGTTTCAGCTCAGACAAGCGTTTTATGTTCAGCCTATGAATAAAATATATCTTGAAATTGCTGCGATGTATTTATTCTGGCTATTGGGAATGTTTATAATCCGCGGCAAGGCGCGCCGCATTACGGCAACTGTTTTTGCCGTGCTTTCCGTTCTGCTTATATTGTTTTTGACGCTTTACGGAAGAAACGAATCGGTAGACAAGGAGCTCAGTCTTATTCCGTTCATAACCTTCAAGTACGCGAAAACGGAAATTGAAATGTACCGTTTGCTGTTTATGAATGTGGCGTTGTTTATTCCGCTCGGGCTCAGCCTGCCGTTCGCTCTGCCCGACAGGTTCCGCCACAAATATATTATTACGGTGATTTCGGGTTTATTGCTATCGGTCGCGATCGAGGCGAGTCAGTATATTTTTAACTTGGGAAGATGTGAAACCGACGATGTGCTGATGAATACGCTCGGCGTTATTATAGGCGGCACGGCGTTTTTGATCAACTGCGGTGTATCGAGGCTGACGGGCTTGATAAACACAAAAAGACAACGGGGAAATAAAGAATGAATCAGATACAAAATCAATTGCTGGCTATCGTCAGATATCAGCTCTTCGGCGGAGAAAAGCCGGTGATCAACAGAGAAGACGCAAAACCGATTCTAAAGGAGGCTGCCGCCCAGACGGTTTTTACCACCGTATTTCCGTTTGTGCGCGAGGACTTGAAGGCGGTTTCGGCGGAGTCGTTCGCTCGTGCAAAGGAGCGTTTCAGCGGAAATGCGATTGCAAATGCCAATAATTTCTTTGAGCACACCGAGCTTCATATGCTGATGAAAAAGCACGATATCCCGTACTGCGCCTTAAAAGGCTTGGCTTCGGCGTATTACTATCCAGAGGCTTCCCTGCGCGACATGGGAGACGTCGATTTTCTTGTGCGCGCACAGGATTTTGAGCGCGCACAAGAGGCGGTGCTTAGCGCGGGCTTTGAAATCGACCACGGAGAAGAGGACGATAAGATACATATCGCTTTTTCGCGCAGACCCGCAAGCGTTTGGGAACAGCACAGGCGCGTCAACGGGATCCCGGGCGGAGCTGCGGGAGAAATCATCACAGAGGAAACAGAGCGTATCATTGATACTGCCGAGCAGGTTGAGCTTGACGGAGCCGTCTGCATGATCCCCGACGCGTTTCACCACGGGCTTATCATGCTTCTCCATGTGGTCGTTCACATGACGAGCGAGGGGATAGGCTTGCGGCACCTTTGCGACTGGGCTGTATTCGCAGAAAAAATCCCGAACGACAGGTTCACGGAGTTGTTTGAGCAAAAGCTGAAGGATTTCGGGCTTTGGAAATTTGCGCAGATTTTGACCCTTACCTCCGAAAAATATCTCGGCACATCTCACAGGGAATGGTCGGAGAACAGCAAAATTGACGACGCTCAGCTTGAGGACTTCATAACGGACATTCTTAACGGAGGAAATTTCGGCAAAAAGGACGTCAACCGCTACCGCGAGATAAAATACATATCCAACAGGGGAGAGGGAACCGTAGACAGCAAAAACGTTGTATCGCAGGCTATCGGCACTCTTAACAGCAAAGTTCGCGCCGACTATAAGCATATCGGCAGGCACACGGCGCTGCTTCCTCTGGGCTGGGCTGCCGAGGGAGGAAAGTATGCGGGTATGCTCATAACGGGCAAGCGCAAAACCTCGAACACCTCAGCCATGCTCAAAGAAGCCGCTAAGCGCAAGGATATCTACAGCAAAATGGATTTGTTTGAGGCGGAATAAAAAAACCGGAGGCATAGCTTTTCTCGCGTTGGAAAAATCCTGCTTCCGGGCAATTCTGTTAAAAAACTATTTTGGGAACATCTAAAGGGAACCTCAAAAATTCCCTAAAAATCCACTTTATCATTGTTTTGGCGGTTCTTTCTGAAAGCTGTGACGCGCTTAGAGAGATCTTCAAGCTCCTCCTTTGAAAGCTCGGGCAAGTGTTCAAGATCGTCGAGAAATTTTCCCGCGCTTTCATTCGCTCTTATTTTGACCAAGTCAGTGAAGAAGCTTGTTATGACCGCAGTAAAAATCGCTATTACGGCTATGGAATAAACAGCGAGGATTATGGTGATTGTTCTGCCTATGAGCGTGACGGCGGAATAATCGCCGTAGCCTATTGACGTGGCTGAGGCAAAGCAAAACCAAAGGCTGTCCCCGTAGGTTTCGATACTCGGTTCAAAAATCATAAGCGGGATCGCCGAAAGTAAAAACCAAATCAAATAAGCGCCGATTATTTTATCCACACCCGTCGTTCTGAAAGAATTTATAAGCATTCGTCTGATATTTTTTCGACTTTTTTTCTTTTTCATTTCATTCAACCCCGTTTCAATAAAAGTATAGCAC
>JBGUPW010000147.1:0-9294 GCA_045130495.1 Ruminococcus sp.
GCGTCTCAACGGGATACTCGGAGATTATTTCCAGTATTTTTTCGTGTCTGCCGCTTTTCATCAAAGTTCCCTCTCTTTAAGCTTTTCGTTGAGTTTGCGGTAAAAATTCCGTTTCTTTACGGACACCATCGTAAGATATTTGTCCGATTTTTCAATGCGGATAACGTCGCTCTCCGAAATACCCATGTTTGTTTCGCCGTCGATCGACAGCACACAGGTACAGCCCTTGGGAATCTTCACCGAAACGCTCAGACTGCTGTCAACGTCGAACAGCACCGAACGCGAAAACAGCGAGTGCGGACAGACGGGAGTCATAAGGATACACTCCATCCACGGTGAAATAATGGGGCCGCCCGCCGAAAGCGAATAAGCCGTGGAGCCTGTCGGAGTTGAAAAAAGCAGCCCGTCGGCGCGGTATTTGTTGAGCTCCTCGCCGTTGAGCGAAAGCGTAAAGTCAACGATTTTTGAGAGCGTTCCGTGTGTGACGACCGCGTCGTTAACCGCCAAAAAGCTCCTCTCACCTCCGGGGGAGCTGACCGTTACATTTAGCAGGAGCCGTTTTTCGGAGTAGTATTTTCCGCTGATCAGTTTTTTCAAATCGTCGATTTCGTCGATCTCAACATCGGCGGCAAAGCCGAGCCTGCCGACATTTACACCGATGAGCGGCGTGTTGCTGCACGCGGCGTATTTTGCGGCGTGGATTATCGTGCCGTCTCCGCCCACAGTCACCGCCATGTCGGCGACCTCAAAAAGCTGTTCCGTTTTCTTTGCGATTTTGACTCCGCAGCCCCCGAAAATATGCTTACATTCAACGGGCATAATAACCTCTGCGCCGTATTCGCGGAAAAGCTTGATGATCCGCTCGGCGCAGGAGATAGCCTTGTTTTTTGTCAGATTTACAACTATAGCTATTTTCATGTATACCTCTTACATAAATGCGGCTCTGCCGCTGTTCATGTGCCGACGGCACAATTCATGTGCATCGGCACAATTCATTACGAAGTAAATTCATGTTGCGTAGCAACTATTCATTTCTGTATCATACCTTTCCGTTATTGAAAACGTCTGAGACATTATCAATCGTCGGCGGCAGGGATGAATCGTCCTTTGGACATGAATTGGCTTTGCCGTGAATAGCCGCCGTGCGGCATAAATTGAAAGCTTTGGCGCTCATGGTTTAATAAATCTGCTTTTCTCCCACATTTGCTTACCCATCGAGCGCCTCATGCGAACGCTTCACCAAAGCCTCGGGAGTTGTTTCTGCGCGATCCTGCGGAGCGTCGGATCTTTCAAGATAAATCAGATATTCTATATTGCCCTCGGGTCCCTTGATCGGGGAAAAGTCCAGAGCAAGCACATCAAAGCCGTTTTGCAGGCAAAAATCATAAATCCCGCGCACGACCTCGGCATGAACCGCAGGGTCGCGCACAACGCCCTTTTTGCCGACCTTTTCCCTGCCCGCCTCAAACTGCGGCTTAATCAGGCACACCGCTCTGGCGTTGTCCGCCATAAGCTCCCGCGCGACGGGGAGGATCAGCCTGAGCGAGATGAACGAAACGTCAACCGAGAAAAAGTCGATTTCGTCGGGAACCTGCTCCCGCGTCACCTTACGCATATTCGTGCGCTCCAAATTTACGACGCGCGGATCATTGCGGAGCTTCCAAGCGAGCTGACCGTAGCCAACGTCGATGGCATAAACCTTTTTCGCGCCGTTTTGCAGCATACAATCCGTAAATCCGCCCGTTGATGCGCCGATATCCATTGTTGTTTTGCCGTTCAGGTCAAGACCGAATTCTTTAATAGCCTTTTCAAGCTTCAACCCGCCTCGGCTAACATAAGGAAGCGTTCCGCCGCGAACCTCAAGCTTAACATTCTCGTCGTATGACGCGCCGCATTTGTCCGCCTTTTGGTTGTCAACATACACCTGACCCGCCATAATAACAGCCTTTGCTTTTTCGCGGCTTTCGGCAAAGCCCTTTTCATACACTAAAACATCGAGTCTTTTTTTCATGCGCCCAAATCCTTTATAACAACCTCCGTCATGCCCTTAGCGTCAAGCTTCAGCATTTCAAGAGCCTCGTCAACCGACATCTGCTTTACAAACTCATCGCCAATAGCCTTTATGTGATAGTTTCCGCGGAAGCCGTTAAGAACCAACAGATCGGCAAAATTTCGCGCAATACCGCCGTTTTTAACGCCCTCCTCAAAGAACCAGACCTCTTTGAAGCGTGTCGCGAAGAAAACCGCCTCGTGGCTGATCGGTTTGATCTTGCAGAGCTTCAGTATGCACATATCCAAGCCCCTCTGCGCAAGCTCCTCGCGCGCTTTGCAGGCAAAGGAGAACAGCCTTCCATAGGTGACGATCAAATGCCGTGCGTTGGGGTTTCCGTAAATATTATAGTCAATGCTTTCCTCGGGGAAGTCGGCGGGACGGAACAGCTCCGCGCCGCGCGGATAGCGAACCGCCGCAAGCCCCTTTTGCACGTATAGAGCGGTATGGAGCGACTTTCTCATTCCGTCGAAGTAAGCGGGTGAATAGATGGTTGAATTCGGAATCGTATTGAGCATTGAAACGTCGAACACGCCCTGATGCGTTTCGCCGTCGCTGCCCACTATTCCCGCGCGGTCTATTGCGAGCACAAGATGATTGTTGCCCAGAGCCGCGTCGTGAATCAGTTGGTCATAGGAGCGCTGCAAAAATGTGGAGTATACCGCAAAGACGGGGCGGAAACCCTTTGACGCGAGTCCGCAGCCGAAGGTGACAGCGTGCTCCTCTGCAATACCTACGTCAAAGAAGCGGTTTTTATGCTGCTTCGCAAAATTTGAAAGTCCGGTTCCGCTCGCCATGGCAGCGGTTATGGCGCAGATTTTATCGTCCTGCTCGGCAAACTCGCAAAGCGCCCTGCCGAACTCGGCGGAAAAGCCCTTGTGGCTCGACATAGGTTCGCCCGAATCAATGTCGAACTGACCGATGCCGTGAAACTCGCCCGGCTTGTCCTCGGCGGGCTGATAGCCCTTGCCCTTTTTGGTGACAACGTGAACCAGAGCGGGAGAGTTGTTTTTTCTTGCTGTTTGAAGCGCGTTTTCAAGCTCTTCGACATTGTGACCGTCGATCGGACCGAGATATGTAAACCCGAAGCAGTCAAACAGCGTGTTTTTATAAACAAGATTTTTTATTCTCGATTTGCTGTGACGCAGCAGCCATTTCATGCACCTGCCCAAAACCGGGATTTTTGACAGCACGCGCTCGGTAAATTTTTTAACGCGTATATACCACGGCTGAATACGCACGGTCGTAAGATAGCGCGGTATCGCTCCGACGTTTTTTGAGATCGACATTTTGTTGTCGTTGAGCACGACGATGAAGTTTTTGTTGAAGCGTCCCGCGTTGTTCATCGCCTCAAACGCCAGACCGCCCGTGAGCGAGCCGTCGCCTATAACGGCTATGGTCGCGCTGTTGTCGCCCTTCATCGCCTTTGCGTTGGCTATTCCGAACGCTGCCGAGATAGAGGTGCTGCTGTGACCCGTGTTAAAATCGTCATAAGGGCTTTCCTCTTTTTTGGGGAAGCCCGAAATTCCGTCTTTTGTGCGCAGGGTATCAAAGCGGTCAAATCTGCCCGTTAAAAGCTTGTGGGTGTAGCTTTGATGTCCCACGTCCCAGACAATGCTGTCCTTGGGAAAATCAAAAACCCTGTGCAGGGCAACCGTAAGCTCGACCACTCCGAGATTCGGCGACAAATGACCGCCGTTTTCCGAAATCACGTCAATAAGCTTTTTGCGTATTTCCGCGCAAAGCTCCCCTATGTCATTTTCGTCGATGCGTTTTACGTCACTTGAATTTTTAATTTCGGATAGCAAAGGATATTCACTCATAATATCATTTCCCTGTTTGTAAAAGGCATGAGCGTGCTCCGTTCACGCCGTAAAGCGGTGAAAAGTCGATCCGTAGCAAATACCGGCAAGCATTGTCAGACTTGGCTTTGCAGGGGCAAACCAATGTGTTCGCCCGGGCGCACACACAGGTGCGCCCCTATGAACCGCTTGATAAGTTGTTCTGACTAAAGGCAATGCCGCATTGATATCAATTGACCCGTTTGGCTAAATCCATGGCAAAATATGACAGCGCTTTTGTGTTGCCGCCGATCCTGTAGAGCGAGGCTACCGCCTGCGAGGTGTATTCCTTCACAAGCTCTTTGCACCGTTCAAGTCCCAAAAGCGAGACCAGAGTTGATTTTTGGTTTTCCTCATCGCTGCCGACGGGCTTTCCCAAAACCTCGTCGGTCGAGGTGAGATCAAGGATATCATCCTGTATCTGGAAGGCGTAACCGATGTTTTTGCCGTAGTCGGACGCCGCCTTGATTTTTTCCTCGTCGGCGTTTGCCGCAATGCAGCCCAGCTCACACGCCGCCTGGATCAGATTTCCGGTTTTTTTCTCGATGAGTTCAAAGATTACCTCTGCAGGCACCGACTTGTTCTCGCTGAGCAGGTCGATCATCTGACCGCCCGCCATGCCCTTGCAGCCGGCGTATTTAGCCAAAACGTTCACCGCCCTGCGGCTCGCCATCTCGCCCGCAAGCTTGGCGGTTCTGTCACCGGCAAGCACTTCAAACGCGAGAGTCAGCAGAGCGTCGCCCGCAAGAAGCGCGGTGTCCTCGCCGAACACCTTATGGTTTGACGGCTTGCCCCTGCGCAGATCATCGTTGTCCATGCAGGGCAGATCATCGTGTATCAGCGAGTAGGTGTGTATCATTTCAACCGCGCAGGCAAACGGGAGCGCCGCCTCGTCCTTGCCGCCGCAAAGCGCGTTGAATTCCATTACAAGCCGCGGACGGACGCGCTTGCCGCCTGCCTCAAGGCTGTATTTCATCGACTCTATCAGCTTCCCCTCGCGGCAGTCGGTCGAGGGCAGATAGCCGTAAAGCGCTTTTTCAATCATTCCCAAATATATATTATTCATCAGGTTCCTCCGTCATATAGCGCGCAAGTCCCGCGCCCGCCTGCTCGATTTTTCCCTTGTAGCCCTCAAGCGCTTCCATGCAGAACGCCATCAGCTCGCAGGCACGGGCGTACAGAGCCACGCTTTCACTCATCGGCAAAGCCTCGTTTTCAAGCTGCCTGACCGCCTGTTCAAGCAGGTCGTTCGCCTGTTCAAGCGTCATATTTTTATCCATTTGTATCCTCCGTAAAGTCCGCATATTCAAGCAGACGAGTCATTCTGTGGTTGGCTCCGCTGCGGCTGATCGGCGGACTGAGATTTTCTCCGAGCGCACGCAGCGACATTTCGGGGTTTTCAAGCCTTAGAACAGCAATCTCCTTTAATTCATCGGGGAGAGCCTCAAGCCCCACGGTCTTTTTTATGCGTTCGATCGCCTCAAGCTGCTTCGCCGAAGCGGACGCGACCTTTGTTATGTTTGCCACCTCGCTGTTTATGCGCCGGTTGACGTTGTTGCGCACCTGCTTGACAGCCTTGGTGCCCATTATCTCCATAGCTTGGATCGGTGCGCCCATGTAAGTAAGCAAGTCGCAGATCTGCTCGCTGCCCTTGAAATATACGATATAATTTCCGCTGCGCCTGACGGTTTTGGGGGCAAAGCCGCACTCAGTCGCCTCGGTAAGTATTTTGCACAAATCGGCGCTGAGATTTTTATACGGAACGCAGAATTCGGCGTGATAGCTCTTTACGGGGTCGGACACCGAGCCGCAGCTCAGAAAAACTCCCCTGACGAACGCCGCCGGAAGCTCGTCCGCCGACAGATTCGCGCGGTTCACACGCAGCGTCACCTGCGGTCCGTTGTGGCCGAAGTCCCTGAAAATCCTCGCACAGTCGCCCGAATCGGCAACAATGATTTTATAAAGATGTCCCTCGCCGAGTCTTGTCCGCAGAGCCGCCTGCTTCTCAATTATCGGCATATACAGATTTTCAAGAAGAAAAGTCACCCTTTTTGCGGCGTGGCTGCTTTCGGTTGTAAAAACAATGCTGTCCTCGCGAAAGGTTTTGCCGAACAGTAAGATCCCGTAAAGCTCGGCTTTGAGCATTTCCCTGTCGCCGCTTTGGTTAGCGCACAGCTCTTTTTTGACATTAGATGAAAAAGACACGTTTCCTCCGGTTTGTCTATGTCAATAATATTGTCAGTTGTTTTTTATAATGATTTCTTGTTTTAATATTGTTAGTCGGCTGAGCCGACGGGCAGTCCGCGATTCTTGCTGTTGAGATATTTATGGGTTTTATGCCCGCTTTTTTTGATCAATATGTCCGTTTCCTTGGGATCGTAGGGGCGAACCCATGTGTTCGCCCTCGCACCGACGTTTGTTCCCCGTACTATTGTCGATAGAAACACAAACGTTTTGTTCAACGCCCTCGGTCGCACACGCGGGTGCAACCCTACAAACACAAGGATAGCAGCATTTTTCCCAACAGTGCACGTTATGGCGCGGCAGTCGGCTGAACCCTGTTGTTGCAAGGTTTAGCTAAGCCTTGCGACGTCGCGGTGTTTTATGACGCAGCGGTAGCCGAGCTCCTGAAAATGCTCCTGGAGCGTCCGCGCTACGGTCACGCTTCTGTGCTTGCCGCCCGTGCAGCCAATGCCCGCCACGAGCTCGCTTTTGCCTTCCTTTAAATAGAGCGGAACAGAAAAATCGAGCAGACTGAGAGTGCGCTTTACAAATTCCTGAGTTTCGTCGCTTCCCAGCACGTAATCTCTTACCGCCTTGTCCATTCCCGAAAGCGGCTTAAGTGCCGGTATGTAAAACGGGTTGGGCAGGCAGCGGACGTCGATTATCAAATCGGCTTCGAGCGGTATTCCGTATTTGAAGCCGAACGAAATAAACGTCAGCTTTAAAGCCTTTGAGGGATCCTCCATAAAAATGCTCATTATGCGTTCCCTGAGCTGCCTGTTTGCCATGTAGGAGGTGTCAATGGTGTAATCGGCAAGCCGTTTTGAGGACGCCAACAGCGCCTTTTCAAACTCGACCGCCTCCATGACCGAACCGCCCTTTAATCTATCCGCAAGCGGATGGCGGCGGCGGGTCTCCTTGTAGCGGATTATGATCTGCTCGGTTTGAGCATCAAAAAATAAAATTTTGACGTTGCTGTGCGTCTTTTTGAACTCCTCAAGCTCCAGGTTGGTGTTGTCGTAGTTTTCGGTTCCCCTAACGTCAATAACGACCGCCACACGGCTCATATCCGTGCCGCCCGATTTGGAGCAAAGGGTGTAAAGCGTTGAAAGCAGCGCAGCGGGGATATTATCAACGCAGTAATAGCCTATATCCTCAAGCACGCGCAGCGCGGAGGTCTTGCCCGCGCCGGACGTGCCCGTAATTATCACAAACTCCATAAGTTAACCTGTATTCCGGCTCCGTTACATAATTATCAGTTCACATTCGAGATTAAATCCCGTTTCGTCGTAAACCTTTGTCTGCACCTCGCGGATGAGATTTTTAACATCCGACGCGGTGGCGTTGTTTTTATTTATAATAAATCCGGCGTGCTTTTCGCTGACCTGAGCGCCGCCGTGCGAGTGACCTTTAAGTCCGCACTGCTCGATAAGCGCGCCGGCGTAGGCTCCCTCGGGACGCTTGAACACGCTTCCCGCGCTGGGATAGTCGAGCGGCTGCTTGCTGCTTCTCCTGCCGAGGAAGTCGTCCATTCTCGCGCGTATCTCCTCGGGATCGTCTTTTTTAAGCTTGATCGTCGTTCCCGTTATGATCGCCTTGTTTTTGCGGTACACGCTGGTGCGGTAGCCGAACTGAAGCTCTTCCTTTTCGATTCTGCCTGTGCTTCCGCCGGGCATGAGGTGATTGACGCTGTAAACCACATCCTTCATCTCTCCGCCGTAGGCTCCCGCATTCATAAACACCGCGCCGCCCACTGTTCCGGGTATTCCCCAGGCAAATTCAAGTCCGCTCAATCCGCAGTTCAGTGCGAACTTGCACAGCGCGGCAAGAGTCGCTCCCGCTCCGCAGTATACGGTGTCCTCGTCAACCAGAGAAATCTTTCTGAAATCTCCGTCGAGGCGTATCGCAACTCCACGGTAGCCTTCGTCCGAAACAAGGATGTTGCTGCCGTTGCCGATGATAAAGTAATCGACGTCGGCTTCAATACATTCTTTGATTATCGCGCTGAGCTTGCTGACCGAGGTCGCCCGCACATATGTATCGACGCAGCCCCCGATTTTAAAGGTCGTGTGCTTGCTCAGCGGTTCGTTCTTCAGCGCCTCGCAGCCTAAAATCTCCGCAAGATTATATACTACATCTGATCTGTCCATAAATTACCCCTTGATAAATTTACTGCCACTTGTCAATAATCACCTTGGGCGATTCGGGCATTGCCGCAACGTCCATTCCGAGACTTTTCAGCAAGTCCTTGGCGGCGTTGTAGCCCATTTTCTTTTGACGGTTGTTCATGGCGGCAACCTCGATGATGACCGCGAGGTTACGGCCGGGCTTGACGGGAATGGTCATGGTCGGGATCTCAACGCCCAGTATCTCCATGTATTCGTTGTCAAGACCCATCCTGTCATAGACCTTTGTGTTGTCCCAAAGCTCCAAATTGACAACCATATCTATTTTCTCGCTCGTTTTTACCGCGCCCATACCGAAAAGCTGACGGGCGTTTATAATTCCTATGCCGCGCAGCTCGATGAAATGACGGATATTCTGCGGCGACTGACCGACGATCGTGTTGATCGAGGTTCTTAGAATCTCAACCGCATCGTCCGCGACAAGGCGGTGTCCGCGCTTGATAAGCTCGATAGCCGTTTCGCTCTTACCTACGCCGCTGTCGCCGATAAGCAGACAGCCCTCGCCGTAGACCTCCACGAGAACGCCGTGACGGGTGATACGTGGAGCCAGCTCGCGGTTCAGGAACTGAACAAGACGTGCGGTTAGGTCGGAGGTATTTTCATCTGTTCTGAAAATAGAAACCTTGTGAAGCTTCGCGCTTTCGAGAATAACGTTTGACGGCTCGATTTGGCGGCAAATGATCACCGCAGGAGGTCCGAAGCTGAAAATGGAGTCGATAACCATTCGCTGGGCCTCAGAGCCGAAGCGTCCCAAATACGAAAACTCGGTGTTGCCCAGAATTTGCAGCCGCTTGTTGTCAAAAAATTCAAAATAACCTGTCAGCTCCAAACCGGGTCGATTGATTTCAACCGAAGAAATTTTTGTTTCCTCATAATTTTCGGAAAGATACACCTTGTCTAAACCCAGCCGTTCAACAATTTCGGACAGAGACACTGAAAATTCAGACATAATTCCACCGCCTTTTGCAATTATTTATAATATGGTATAGATAGC
>JBGUPW010000148.1:0-2088 GCA_045130495.1 Ruminococcus sp.
TAGCAAGGCTTTGGCAGTCGTTAAATTCGTTAACGCAGGAAGTCCGATGAACAATATTTTTGATTATGTCACGCGCCGTGAGGCGACGGAGAGCAAATTAATCAGCGGCGTCAACTGTTCACCAGAGAGCGCTCTCGATGAATTCCGGTTCGTCAAGAAGCGGTTTCACAAAGAGGACGGCAGAAGTTACTACCATATCGTGCAGTCGTTCTCACCTGATGACAACCTCACTCCCGAGACCGCACACGAAATTGGATTGAAGTTTGCCGAGTACTTTCCCGGATTTCAAGTTCTTGTTGCCACGCACACAAACACCCATGCTATCCATAATCACCTGATTATGAACAGCGTGAACTTCGAGAATGGCAAAAAGTTTCACCAGAGCCGTGATGAAATGCTGCAGGCAAAGGAGTATTCCAATCAGCTCTGCCGTGAGTATGGACTGAGCGTGACCGAGGCCAAAACCAAAAATCCGCGCAACGCCAGATGGAAACGTGACCTGATTGAAACCGCTTCCTACGCAATCGGCTGGTCGGCAACGAAGGAAGAATTCATCGAGTATATGCGCGAACACGGCTACGGTGTACAGTGGGAGGACAAGTATAAATATATCACCTTCACCACGCCGGAGGGCTACAAGATACGCGACAATAAACTTTTCGACGAACGTTTTCTGAAAAACAATCTGGAATTGTACTTCGCCATGGGCGGCTGCGACGGTGAAATGCTCGACACCTACTGTGACTATGTAACACCTTACCACGACGACAGCTACACGATGACAAGCACCGATGGATTGATAACTCTCCTCGGAGATATTCTTTCAACAGTACCAGCCGACTACTATTATCAGCCGCATTATATCAAAGAGATGAACACAATGGAAAAGCTCCGTCTTGAAAAAATCCTCGGACGGAAGATTTCCAACGAAGCATTCCACACCTATTGCACCCGCGAGGACTACGAGCGTGAGCAAGGTATTTCGCAAACAATGTAAATCATCACAATCAAACGAAAGGATTGATGTCAAATATGAATCGGTTTTGTTTCAAAACCACCTTCGACTTTAACAGAATAATAAAAACAATTCGCCGCATTTACTACGGCGAGGAAAGGAGTTCTATGGCGAGAAAGGCTGAGCCGATTATCATTTCTACCGTTGAATTTGACTACGTCGGAACTGACGAGCAGTTCAACACATTCTTAAAATCTGTAGTCAAAGACTATATTTCAGAAAACAATTTACTGCCGGACGAGGATTTTTCTCTTGAAAAATCTGCATAAATAGTCTGGATATTCAATAAAAACTGTGGTATGTTGTGGTTGCACAGAGGTAGCGCGACCACGACATTCCCACACAGAAACGAAAGGAGATACACATGAGAGTATGGTTATACTACCGGTTGTCACGCGATGATGACGTAGAGCAGAACTCGCTGACCAATCAGAAAAACATTTTAGTCGAATACGCAAAGGCACATAATCACGAAATCATCGGAGAATCATTTGACGATAACGTCAGCGGAATGACCTTTGAGCGCGAAGGAATTGAAAAAATCTATGAGCAGTTCGATAAGAAATCCATCGACGCGGTGGTTGTCAAAGACCTGTCACGGCTTGGCAGGCACCGCACACAGACGATGGTGTTCATGGACGAGCTACGCAAACACAATATTCGCGTGCTGTCGGTCACGGAAAATATCGACTCCTTCAACGAAGCGGATGACCTGACGATCGGCTTCAAAGGTATCATCAACGATATGTATTGCAAAGATACCTCTCGCAGAATCTCAGCTGGCTACCTGCAAAAGCAGCGCGAGGGAATTGTTATTGTCCCTCCGCTCGGATATTTCAAGGACAGAAACACCGACGAGGTTATAATCATTGAGGAAGAAGCGGAGATTGTCAGAAGGATTTATGACCTCTATCTGCAAGGCTACGGGCTGAAAAATATTGCGCATCAGCTCAATTCCGAGGGAGTGAAATCGCCGCTTTACTATCAAATGCCAACTGAATAATCTCAATTATCCGATAAACAGTGCAAAACCTGTCAAAACGTGGTATAATAAATGCAAGGAAAACGGCTGA
>JBGUPW010000149.1:0-2651 GCA_045130495.1 Ruminococcus sp.
TACATATTCACCCTCACCTCGGCAGTTTTGCCTGCACTGTCGGTTTTTGCCAAATCTGTTTCATATGCCGAAGCATAATCGCTTCCGAGTTCTTTGAGAATTGATGCTAAAGTGGAATCGAAGTGAGCGCCGTTGCCATCAGCGTATCCGAACAGAGTATTTTCAGCCTGTCCGCTGTCAAACTGATCAAATGCGCCGAGATTTTTGGACGCTGTCTTTAACGCGTTTACAAAGGCTTCTACACTTGTGATAGTTGCTTTTTTGGCAGAAGAATCATAAGTTACCCACTCGCCGTTGGCATTCAGCGCGTCAATATAATCCTGAATGGTTTCATATGTTCCGCTGAGCGACAGACCGCTTGAAGTATTATTGCGCGTCACATTGTCGACGTCCTCGATTTTTGAGGAGCTTCCGGAATTTGAACTGTCGCCGCCCGGTGCGCCGTCTGGTTTATCTCCGCTTGGAGCACCGTCAGGCTTTTCTCCGCTCGGCATACCGCCGCCCGTTCCTCCTTTACTGCCTGAGGATGAAGCGTCATACGGGAAGGTTGTATCGGAAAGGAAGTTGTTGAGCGAGATTTCAATCACGGACTTAATGTAATCATAATAGCTGCCTGACTGATAAATACCGCTGCTGCTCTCTGTCAGCGTCAGTGCGTTGCCGCTTTCATCGGTCAAGCCCGCACTGTTGATATATGAGGCGTATGCTTCAGCGAGCTTGTCGGAAATCTGCTGTTCATCGTCGCTCAGACCGCTGCGCGTTGTGCCCATCATCCATTCATAGGATTCGTCGGCAGTGTCAAGGTTCGTAATCGGACACCAGCACATAGAACCTGTTACCGCGTCGCTGACGCCTTCAACAGCACCAATCGCTGAAAGATAATCGCTGTATAAATCACTGTCGCCGGTCGCGCCGACAATAGCAGATTGCGCACCGCCGCCGCTCATTCCAAAGGTAAAAATACTCTCGGTATCGCCGGCAATTACGCCGCTGTTATAACGGATATAGCGGATGGCTGCTTTTAAATCTGTTACGCCTGCAGGCGCGCCGTCATCTCTTCCGCGGCAACCTGCGTGAACATAGATAAAACCTTGATCGGTATAATCCGATACGTCTTTATAATCCGTCAGTGCGCTCTGAGCGGAATATCCCGGAGTGTTAATCGGCATAACAATCGGAGCGGTTGCTGCCGTATAGCTGCCGACCTTTGCGTCGGATTTTAAAGAACAAGTGTAAGTGCCATCACCGTTGTCTGCAGCGTCAAAATAGTCCGCGGGAACGAATACTGCGAGCTTTTCATAGCTTTCATCGGCAGGATTGGAACAATAAGAAATGCCTATTTGATAATAAACCTTGTCGTCTGCGTTATATTGCCATTTCGTCATATCTATTTTATCAAGCGTTGTTTTTACCTCGCCTGTTGCGGCAGATGATGCTGAATTCGTGGTGCTTTTACTGCCTGAATCGGAAGAACCGCTGTTATTTGCACAGCCCGCGAAAACTATTGTTGAAGCGAGTATTGCGCATAGAATAACACTTAATTTTTTTTCATGGGAATCCCTCCTGTATTTGATGCGGTGATGGTACCATAGATAGCTTAAATAAAACTTAAAGATTTTGATTTATTATGAACAACCTCCGCTCAGGTTATTTCCAGAACGGAGGTTGTATCGGTTATTATTTTGCGTTTTCGGTTGAGTCGGTTGTTTTAGTGCTGTCACTTTTGCTGTGCGTTTTCAACGAAGCATGTTCCTCGGCGCTTTGCTCCTTCTTTTCGGCAACCGCACCGGTGAGGGCGTTGATTTTGATGGAATAATACTTGTCGCCGGAGGTGAAGCTTACCTTGTAAACCACAGTGCCGTCCTCGAGCTTGGTGACGCGCGACTTGATTTTTTCAGCTTTGTCCTCGGTAACGCCTGCTTCCTTCAAGGCTGCGGCTTTCGCCTTGTCCTTTCCGATTGCGTTTTCCGGTTCAGCGACCTTTTCTTTCTTTTCGCGCTTGCCGTGAGGCTTTGAAGCTTCATGTTCTTCTGCGCTCTGCACAGTCTTATCGACAACCGCGCCGGTGAGGGCGTTGATCTTTACGGAATAATACTGATTGCCGGAGGTGATACCTACCTTGTAAACCACAGTGCCGTCATCGAGCTTGGTGACGCGCGCTCTGATTTTTTCAGCCTTGTCCTCGGAAATGCCTGCTTCCTTCAAGGCTGCTGCTTTCGCCTTGTCCTTTCCGATGGCGTTTTCGGGTTCAGCTACCTTTTCTTTCTTGCCCTTTTCGCATTTTTGGGTACTGCTGGTTGACGATTCAACAGCCGCCTGAGTGCTGCTTGTTGTCGCCGCAGAAACCGACGTCGCAAAAGCGGAGACGGATAATATTGCCGCAAGCGAGGCGGCGAGAATGAATTTATGTTTCAATTTTACCTTCCTTTCAAATGTATCAGACATACATATCAAAAAATCTTACGCCGTCTAATTCAACGACAAAGTTCTGTGTTTCGTGCCAAGCGCTTGAACCAATATAGAAGCAGAGCACTCTGTGTTGCACAGCGGAACCGTTTTCGTCAAAAATATAAGAAACGGCTGCCTTAACATCTGCGTTTGGCTCAATAGATGTAGAGCCGTAGTAGCCGTAATCGCTGATGATTTCGTCG
>JBGUPW010000150.1:0-16095 GCA_045130495.1 Ruminococcus sp.
TGCCAGCAGGCAATGAACATCGCGATAAATACGCCGATCAGCATAACGCCGGACTGCACCAGCATACTCACGGAGTTTTGCAGCGAGGTGCTGAGGATATCGACGTCGTTGGTGATAACGGAGAGGATATCACCGGTTTGTGTGGTATCAAAATAGTTAAGGGGCATTTTGTTGATTTTGCAGGAGATCTGCCTTCTTAAATCTTTTGAGAACTTTTGGATGATAGTGTTGAGGATAAAGCCGGAAAGAAAGCCGGAAAGGAAGGCTATGCCTATGTATGCGACAAGAGTTAAACCGTAATTGAGCACATTGTCCATATTAATTACGAAATTGCCGTTCACAGCCTCTTTGCCGACAGGCGAGATCTCGTTGGTCAGGTTGCGGATCATACCCGGGGTCAGGATCGTGAAAATTACGGAGATAATCAGCAGAACAACCGCTATAATAAAGGGCGTATAATAATGCTTGAAAGCTTTTACAAGACTGCCAAGCTTGTTCTTTTCCTTAGCAGGGGCTTTGGTGTTTGTACTCATAGTCCTAACTCCTCCTTACTAAGCTGAGATAAAGCGATCTCCTGATAAACAGGACAATTCCTGACAAGGTCATAGTGCTTGCCTTTACCGACCATCTTACCGTTATCCAGTACAACGATCTGGTCTGCGTCCATAATGGTACCGACGCGCTGTGCAATGATGACTCTTGTGGTATCGGGGAGCTGCTCTGCGATACGGCCTCTGACCGTTTTATCGGTTTTGTAGTCGAGCGCCGAGAAAGAGTCGTCGAAAATCAGGATCTCGGGCTTGGTCGCAACCGCTCTCGCGATACAGAGTCTCTGCTTCTGACCGCCGGAGAAGTTTGAACCGCCCTGAGCAACCGGAGATTCATACTCGTTTCTCTTCTTCATAACGAAGCCGTCGGCGTCGGCGATCTCTGCCGCCCATCTAACATCCTCAAGCGTCATTTCGGAATCCTTGAACGCGATATTATCCTTGATATTGCCCTTGAAAAGGAAACCTCTCTGCGGAGCGTAACCGATGCGGTCTCTAAGATCCTTCTGGAGAACGTTCTTGACGTTTACGCCGTCAACGAGCACTTCGCCTCTTGTACAGTCGGCCATGCGAGGGATCATATTGATGATGGTGGTTTTACCGCTGCCGGTCGCGCCGATAAACGCGATGGTCTCGCCCTTCTTGACCTTAAAGCTGATGTCGGAAATCGCCTCTTTATCCGAGCCGGGATAAGCAAAGCCGACGTTTTTGAACTCGATGGTACCTTTCTCTTTGAAAGTAGCAGGATTCTTGGGATCCAGAACGGAAACCTCGTGTATGATGACCTCGTGGATACGTCTTGCGCTGACGCCTGCTCTCGGCCAGATAACGATCAGAGTGACCATCAGAACGAAGGACATTATGATCTGGCTGGCGAGCATAACAAATGCGTTTGTCGCGCTGAAAGCCTGAGAAGCAGCTTCCATCTCCATACCGTTAAGGGCATATGCGCTTGCCCACAGAATGGACAATGACAGCCCCGACATAACCATCATAACAAACGGTGTAAAGAAGGACATAACTCTGCCGGCAAAAATCTGCACCTTGGTAAAATTGGTGTTTACTTTTTCAAACTTGTTTTCCTGATAAGACTCAGCGTTGAATGCTCTGACGACTCTGACGCCGGTAAGGTTTTCTCTGGAAGCGACGTTGAGCATATCGGTCAGCTTTTGGACGACCTTGAACTTCGGCGTTAACATCATCAGCAGAATAGCAACCGCAAGGACGAGGAGAACCAGCCATACGGCGGTGACAATCGTCAGAGATGTGCTGGCGTATTGCATCAAAAGGGTGATAGACCACACCATTACAACAGGCGCCAAAAATGCGGTTTTTAAGAATGTGAGCCACGCAAGATGGACATTCTGCATATCGTTGGTTGTTCTGGTGATCAAAGACTCGGTTGAGAACGAAGCGAAGTCCGAGATAGCGAACTCGTTGACCCTCTCATACATTCTCTGCCTGATACCTGTGATACAGCTTGAGGCGGTCGCGCTGGCTACAAATCGGATAATAACCTCGATCGCCGCCATCAATATAGCGCATATGACCATATACAGACCATACCACCAGATTTCGGCTACACCGTTTTCTCTGCTTTCCCGAACAGCATTGGTAAGCAGACCAATGTAGCTGACGATTTGCATCATGAAGAACACTTCGCCGAGTGTCAGCAGAAAGATCGCAATAACTGACACCCAGTTTTTTGCCTTCATGTTTTTGAAGAGTAATTTGAACATAACATCCCCTCTTTTTTAAAAATTTTTTTGAGGGAATCTCTAATAATTCAATGTTGTGCAGAAGTGCGGAAGATTGTTGGCAGAATAATGTCAAAGCTTCGCAGGAATACTGACGTATCTCAAGGAGCTTTGGCTGGATCATGCCGTTAAGATCCCGCGCTTATGCGCCGTAGGGAATTGTTAGAGGTTCCCTTGAATATTTTATCGGTAAATTTACCGATTTATCCCAAAATCACTTATTCCATCCCGGTAACATCAAGGCATCCGGCAGACGGCTGCAGTTCTATTTGTTTCATCATTTTCAGAGTTTATTATCATTTTTATTATATTATACACTAAAAATATATTAAAAGTCAATAATAATTCATCAAATTTGATGTTCCATTCTGGAACCTGCTGTTGAATAATATAAAACAAAAAGGGAAAGCGAAAAGCGATCCTGGTATCTTTACGGCATGGGGGAAAATCGGGTTTCACCAACGTACTGTAACCGTCGGATCTATATGTCTATATGAAAGCGACTTCATATAGAATCAAAATATAGAATCAAATCCTGTTATCCGCAACAGATCAAACATAGCGCTCAGAAGTGCTCAAAACGGCGGCGCAAAAGCTTCCATTAAGGGAACCTCTAAAAATCCCCGGCCGCGCATAAGCACGACATTGAATTATTAGAGATTCCCTTAAAAAAACACCCCCGCCTGAGCGAGGGTGAAACATTTTTAGATTTAAAAATCAGGTCCCGGTGAAATAAATATCATTGCGAAGCCCGTCATGATAAAGTAAACGCCGATAAACCAACCGACCATAGTTGTAATGGTAACTCCGAAAACAGCCGGATTGAACAAACAATAGATACCGACCGCAACGCTGAGAATACCTAAAATCAGTCCCCATATCCACTTCTTTGAACTTGTCAGCCTGCTGACTCGAATCGAGGTAACTATTGAGACGACTCCCAGAACTATGATCCAGCACACTGCCATGTAGCACATGATAATGTCGAAGTTAACTAAAAACATCGGGAATACCGCTACCAAAATGCCGAAAATCACACTTAAAATGCTGAACACAAATCCGACTCCGAACCTCCTTCTGGCAATACCGTAGATAATTCCGATAATACCGTAAACCGCAGACATAATGACGATAAGGTATTGAAGCCCGATAGTTTCCTTCACTATATCACTTATCGGTTGACATAGGAACGCTACGCCGCAAATTACCATTAGAATTCCGAAAATAATTGATAATACTCTCATTTTCATTCCCCTTTTTTGAATTTTTAAGCGAGTTAACCGCTCTTTATCAAATTATATCATAAAAAAACTTATTAATCAAGTATTTCTGTCAAAATTTGCCATTTTTTTAGTATTTTTAAATATAACGCTTCATAGCAAACGCTTCAAAACAAATGTCAGCAAAATTTTAAACGACAGATGATAAAGGGAACCTCTGATAATTCACTGCCTTGCATAAGCACGACATTGAATTTTTGAGGCTCCCTAAAGAGTTTCTTTTAGTATTAATCCTTGGAATCCCATCTGCGGTAAAACGCCGCCAAAACCGCGCCCGAAATATTGTGCCAGACCGAAAACAGCGCGCCGGGCACCGTTGCCATTGCAAGATCGGGAAAAGCTGTTGCCGCAAGACTCGCAGCAAGTCCCGAGTTCTGCATACCTATTTCTATTGAAAGCGCCTTCGTCTTTGAGGGGGTCATTCTGAAAAGCTTTCCGATGCCGAAGCCGCAGCCGTAGCCGAGCAGGTTGTGAAGAATGACTACTGCCATCACCAAAACGCCGCTTGTGTAGATTTTTTCGGCGTTGTGCGATACGACCGTCGCAACGATGAAACAAATTCCGACAGTCGAAACCGCGGGCAGTAGCGGAACGATCTTCTCGATGAATCTTGAAAACAGCTTGTTTACCAAAAATCCGAGTGCGATCGGAATGAGTATCACCGAGATAATGCTCCAAAACATACCCCACACATCAACCGAGACGGTTTTTTGAAGCAGCAGCCACGTTATCAAGGGGGTCAAAAAAGGAGAGAGCAGTGTGTTGACGCTTGTCATACCGACCGACAGCGCGACGTCTCCCTTTGAAAAATATGTAATCACATTGCTCGCCGTTCCGCCGGGACAGGTACCGACAAGAACCACGCCCGCCGTGAGAGCGGGATCAAGCTGAAAAATTTTACAAAGTGCAAATGCGATAAGCGGCATAAAAATATACTGAGCCGCGCAGCCTATGATGATTTCCTTTGGGCGGGTGATAACCAGAGCAAAGTCCTTCGGCTTCATCGTAAGCCCCATGCCGAACATAATCACCATCAGCAGGTAATTGACCCATTTGGTATCGATCCACAGCGACGACTGCGGCACAAACAGCGCCAAAGCCGCCACAGCAAGCACGATCAAAGCCATAAACCTGCCGAAAAACGCCCCGATTTTCTCCATTGCCTTCATTTAAACACGTCCTTTCGGGAATATTGTACACCCGAGCCGCAAATTTATCAAGACAAAAATATTAAGGCAACACCATATAAATTCACGCCTAACGGCAGGCGTCAGCCTCAGCTCTGCTCCCTGATACAGCACCTTACGACGATGCGTGCGGAGCCGGAGTAGTTGCAGGTAAAAAGCGATATATCCCAGTCATTCCCGAATTTTTTTGTGAGCTCGTCGTTTTGTTCGGGATTAAGGGTCTCCATGTTTACAACCTCGCAATCATAGCGGTGGTTTTCGACGTCGGTGAAAATCACGCGCGAGCCCTGCGAAAGAGAACCGATACTGCCGAAATGTGAGTCATAGTTGTGTGCGCCGATCACCATATTCTTGCGGTAAATGTTTCCGCTGTAAAGGCAGGGCGTCACCTGAAGCGAGTCGTAATCAAACGAAGCCAAAACCGGAAGCTTCAGCTCCGACTCGGGAATAGACAGTATTCCGATATAATCCTGACCCTCTACGGTAACGGTCGGCATTTCGCGGTTGGGATTGTCCGTCGGAAAAGTGTTTTCTTCTCCGCTGTTTTCCTCCGCGATCTTTTTTTCGATTTCCTCTGTTATTTTTTGCGAGCTCTCACCCGCGCGCTGTGAAGTGAGCGCATTGTTTACAAACAAGCCGATGGCTGCCGCAACACACAGCAGCCCGGCGATCAGGATGATCAATCCTTTTTTATTCATCTTTTTTTATCCTTATGATGAGAATACCTATCAGGCAAAGCGCCGTGCCGATAAAGCCGAGAATCGGTATCGGCCAATTGAGCTGACCGGTCTGCGGAATATACGGCGAAGGCGGCGTGTCCGGATTAGTGGTCGACGGAACGGTTGACGGAACGGAAGGCCTTGTGGCGGGCTCGGTCGGTTCTGTCGATTCTGTAGGCGACGTTGACGGCGGCGGCTCATTAAACGTGTTTGTAATGGTATACATCGTGCCGTCACAGCTTATGTCAACCTTATACTCCTCACCGAGCGATTCCTCGGTCACTGCCCACTGATGACTCGCATCCAGATTTTTCCAAGTATACTTCCAATTATTGCTTTTATCCAGCTTTACGGTATCGAACACCTTGAAATCACGCAGAAGCTGCACGTATACTTCGGGGTGATCGTCTCCCTCGGTGTTTTCCCACACCTTCAGGCAGCTGATCTCCGTTACTTTTTTGGTTGATTTCTCAAATTTTACCGCTGCCCGCAGATCCCAGTGTTCATTGCCTTCCGATAAGTACGGCACGCTTATCATCGAGGGCATTACGGTATAGGTGGTTCCCTCATATACGGAGCTTTCTCCGATGATAAGATAAACACCTTTTTTGAGGTTATTGAAAACCACATTTCCGTCTTCATCGGTGTGTGCGGAATCCAGAGGAGGAAGATCATCTCTCTGAATATACGCTGCCAGCGTCATAGCCGCGTTTTCACTTTCGATATTGACATTATAAGACGAGTACGGTTCTATCAATAAAACTCCCGAATCCGAAATCGCTCCGACCCGGTAGATCTGAAACAGTACGTCGCTCAACTCATAGGTCATGGTGATCGAGCCGTGCTTCTCCGCTCCGTTGATTACGGTAACAGAGCTTGCGAGCAATATCAGCACTGTCAACAGCACAATCAGCACTCGGCTTTTTCTGTTTGGTTTCATTTACCCCACACCTTCTTTCTAATCCTATTCCCTCCGCTTGCGTTTATATGTAATTACAATCACAAACAGGATAATCAGCACCGGAACCCCCAAAAACGGAGCAATCATCAGCGGATCGATTTGAAGGGCGTCCGCTGTTACCCTGATTTCAGTGCTATTTTCGTTATCGACTCTGCGTCCTCTTACGAGAAGTCTGTGCGTATTGACGCCATACGGAGTACAGGTCATCAGAGTGCACAGATCCTCTCCGTTGACGATTTGCAGCTTTCCGGTTTCACCCGGAAGCACAACGCTGATTTCGTCCACCTCATAGGTAAGCGTTTCGTTCAGCGTGCGTATTGTGAATGTGTCGCCCTCGCTGAGCTGATCCAAATTTGAAAACAGCTTTGCAGACGGCAGACCTCTGTGTCCGGATAAAACACAGTGAGTGCTTTTGCCGCCGACCGGCAGCGACGTGCCCTCAAGATGTCCTATCGCGATTTGCAGCACCTCTGCTCCGGTGCCGTGATATACGGGCAGTGAGCAGCCGAGCTTGGAGATCTCGATGTAGGACATAATTCCGCGCCCGGAAATATCAAGCTGCTTCTCATAGTCGGCAACCTCCTCTTCGGATAATTTCCAGTGAGCCGGTTTTTTTGCGAGACGTGCGTTGTAGTCAACTGCGCTGTCCCAAATTTGCTTGTACTCCTCGTCGTCGATCTCAGCTACAGATGCAGCGTAAGTGTTGATATCTTTTGCTCTGCTTACGCTGTTAAAGAAATCGCTGAGAGTCGGGAAAACCAGCAAGGACAGCCCTGAGAGCATTATAATAAAAATCAATATTGTCAATATCCTTTTTTTCATTCTCTCAGGGTTCTCCTTGCTGTTTGACAGCCTGAAAAAAATTTTCAGGCTATCAAACAAAATCTGCAATGCGGTTTATTATTTAGCCTTGATCTTTACAACGATCAGAACAATTGCCGCAGCGACGAGCACTCCGCCCACGATGTAGAAAATTGTTGTACCGATGCCGCCGGTTCCGGGGAGATCATAAACCTTGGTGTTTACGATATCGAGATAAACAGTAGCATCGCCTACGGAAGAAACGCTGATGGTAGCTGCGTTGTCATCGTTGGAGATGAGTCTCGCGGCAAAATCGGTCAAAGCGTCCTGAGCAGTAGTTGTCCATGTCTGCGCAGCTTCGTTGCTGATGTCGGGAAGAATAACAGCCTCTACAGAGAACTCGATGTCATGCTCAAGAATCTTGAAGCCTGAGGGAGCGTTAACCTCGCGAAGCTTGTAGGTGCCCTTATCGAGACCCAAGATAATGAAGTTACCGTTTCTGTCGGACTTGATGATCTCAGCGTCAGCCTCTCTGGTTACCCAGTAAGAGCCGTTGCCTGCTGTTGAGGAATAATACTCATTGTTAGAGTTCAAAAGAACGAACTCGGCATTTTCAAGAGTGTTGTGATCTGTGTCATACTTGGTAACGTCAACCTCATAGGTGAAAACGATAACCTTATCGGTCGGGGTCTTGCCCTTGCCGGTGGGTGTGCTGGGGTTGTTAGAATACTCAAGATAAACTTCGTTGATGTTGCCGTCATAACCGATAACAGCATTGTCGTTCAGAGTTGCGTTGTAGTTTACAACCAGAACGCTGTTGATGCTCAGCTCGGGAATAGCGGAGATGATGTCGTTGCAAACAACGCTGAGGAAGGTCTCGCCTGTTCTCTGCTTGCTGAACGAAATCTCAAACTTATCGGTAACGTCCTTAACAAGATTGTATCTGCCGCTTCTTACGTCATAAAGGGAAACAGTGAGGTTTTCCTTGTCGGCATTGGTGAAGGTAAGACCCTTTGAAAGAGTATCCTCAAAAGCATAGTAATATGTAGAATACTCGTCAAAGTTGTCCGGAACAGTACCGATCAGCTCAAAGGGAATAGAGTCGCCGATGCAGTAGTCAGCCGCGTCGTTGTAGCCTGCGCCGTAATAAAGCGGGATGACCGAACCGTTCTGCTCTGCATAGATGGTCTCGCTCGGATAGTTGTAGCTGTAGGTGTTTTCCTTGACCTTCTTCTCAACCTGGGGAACGGAAGCCTTTACCTCGATGTGCACCTTGCTGTCAGCTGCCATTTTGAGGATAACAGGGTTGGTCACGCTGCCGGTGGAAACATCCTCAAAGAGGTAATAACCTGCCTCGGAGATTGTGTCACCGTTCTTGTAGGTCTTGGAGTTGCCGCCGAAGGGAACGCTTGCATAATCATAAGCATGGTTTGCAAATGCCTTTGCGATATCGCTGTAGTCGTCATAATTTGCAAGAACTCTTGCAACATCGTCAGCGGTGGAAGCGTTGGCGAAGATGTTTGTTCCGTTTACGTTAAAATCGGAACTGCTCTTGATGTCGTTGAGGAAAGAGTTGACCAGTCTCTGCGAACCAAACATACTACCCCACTGAACCTCGGTCAGATACTGACCGTCTATGCCTGTGGCGGAGAAAATTTGATACGCTTTGAAATCATGCGACAGTACTTCCTGTTCAACAGCGGGACTTGCCGCGAACGCAGAAATTGTTGACAGAAGGATAACGGCTATTGCCATTAAGATTCCGCCTGCTTTTTTCATCATTTTCATTTTTTACATCCTTTCTTTAAATAAATTTTATGAAAATGCATTTATCAAAAGCCTAAAAAAAGATTATAAATTTCCAACCTACCCTTATTCTCTCTTTCTAAGCTTAAGTCTGACAATTATGCAGCCGGCTGAGATCAGCAGTAAAATCGTGCCTGCCGCGAAACGCCACGGAGCTCCGTCTCCTCCCGTTTCGGGAAGAATAAAGCTTTTTTCATTTGTCACTTCCATATCGAGAACATATTCCTGCTCTCTCTTTGGAGCTACATACGTTATACTGATTCCGGGATACTTTCGCTCCATGCGCTGCTCCTGAATAGTGTCGCGTTCATCACTGAAATAGAACCAATAACAAACTGTGTTCAGGTCGTAGTTCTGAGGCGGAGATATCTCTTTGATGTAATACATCGTGTCTGTGTTGAAGATCAAGCCCTCCAACACATCCGTTGCAAACTGGCATTTGCCGTTTTCATCTGTTGTCCGCTCTGCTATCAGCGTATTGTCAGCCGAATACAGACCGAATACTGCGCCGGGAAGATGAACAGTGTTATCCTCATAGTCAACCTTGAGCACATTCACCTCATATTTGAGATAATCCCACTGCTCGTCATAGGCAAAGCGTCTGGAATAATTATACTCCGGATTGCCTCCCTCGCCTTGTTGTCCGCCGTCGTCCTCATAAAGACTGAATAAAACGCTGTTGCTGATTTCAACGGCAGTTTCCGACGAATCCATAAATACCTGTGCGCTGTAATCAATATAATATGTATATGGTCCGAGCTTTGTCAGACTGATTTCAAGCGTGGTTCCCTTGTCCGTTTGAGTTGTTTCAACTTCAAAATCGTTTCCGGGAATCAGCTCATAAACATTTCCTTCGGCGTCCTCTGCCGAGATCACCATTGAGCCTGTAATATATTTCAGGCTGCTCATTGTGTCTGTTATAACGATGCGTTTGTCATACACGCCGTCGCCGTTCTTGTCCATCTTGGAAAAGTCCGCCTTCTGCGGGTTGATGGTGATTCGGAAGCTGCTCTGATATCCGTCCTCCTGCGTTGCGTGAACAGTCTCCTGTTTTTCTATCAGGTGAGTGTATTCAACTGCAGCGGTGGCTTTATGAGTTTCCGTTACCAATTTGCCCGACGAATTGCGGGAGGAGCCTGTCAGAGTGACCCTGTTCTCATAAGTCAGAGATCCGCTTTTTTGCAGACCGTTCTGATCTTTCAGAATGTAGGTTCCGTCAGCGCCGTTCACGGCGTTTCTGTACACGATGTCAACCGTCGCGTTTTCATCAAGACCCCAACAGGTACACCAACCGGGATAGGCTTTGAGTAAATCGCTCTTGCAATGCCCGTCCTGACTGTTGACGCACAGCTTGCTGTCTTCACATGTACAGCGGTTAACAAGATATAGCCCCTTTGTTGCATCGTCTGTGTAGTATGCCATTTTTACGCTTGTGTCGTTGTATACTTCCTTGATATTTTTCAGCTCATAGTTGCTGACCTGATCATAGGAAATATAAACGTGAGTGTTGGCGGCGTTTTCCGGATCGCCGAAATCCTGATACCATTGGTCAGTGATTTCAGAGCGGTCGAGGAACTTCCATTCCTTCTCGGCCAAGCCCTCTCTGGCCGCAGGAATCTTTGCGGATATTTTAAAGTGGAAATAGCCGTCAAAAGCGCCGTCGGAGGCAATCAGCCAACCTGTTTTTGAAACAGAGGCGTTAATACGCTCCTCGAATGATACCGACAGAGTTATCTGACCGGTAATGTTTTGATAATGAGTAACATTCTCATCGAAGGTAAACAAAACGAAAGTGGAGTCGTCCGAAATCTTATAGGTTCCAATCACGGAGCTTCCGTTGGAGATCTCACCCGTTTTTGATGCAAAATCAACATCCATTCCTTTCGGGAGAAAATAGTAGTAAGAATCCGGCATGATATACGGAGAGTACAGCTTCAGAATATAAGTGTAGCCCTGACCCGACGCCTCATAAACATTGTCTATGAGATTATTTCCGGAATCATACAACAAGCTTTCAATTCTGCCGCCTGTGGTTTTGAGATATTCCTCAAAGTTCTTATAGGCGCTGAAATCCATAGTATCAAGGGAAACACCGTCTCCCGGTGAAGAGCTTCCGAGGAGATTTTTCTTTTCATCGCCCTTCGTTTCTTCTTCCTTCGGTTTTTCGTAACACTCGTCAGTGTGCGTGTGCTGTTCTTTTTCGCACATCAGGGTTTTTTGTTCCACGTAGCACTCGTCAGTGTGTACGTGGTCTTCTTCCGTGTTTTCGCAGATAAGCTTTCGCTCAATGCGATAACATCCGTCCGTATGCGTGTGTTCTTCAATACCGCAGTTGGGTACCGAAATTGTGATAGCAGGCAGAACCATTGCGTAGGTTGTCCCAAAGACAACCAGTGCCGCGGCAAAAATGAACGTTCGCTTTAGAACCTTGCTCCACGTCGCAAACCGATAACGGATAGGCTGCTTCTCCCGGAAGCGGCCTGACTTTCTGCGCTTTTCACGCGGCGCGTGTTTCATGCCATGCTTCATTTATACACCCCCTCTCGAAAGGAATCGCAAATATTCCATCTCAGATCCCTCCCATTTGGTCAAAGGGCCAAACCCGAAAAATTATTTTTCCGACAATTTGCTCCTCGGAAATACATCCCATAACGCTGCTTCTGCTGTCTACAGATGTGTCGCGGTGATCTCCGAGTACGAAGATCTTTCCGGCGGGAACCTGATACGGCAGCTTCAGATCACATTCTCCGAATGCTTTTTCGGTCAAATATGGCTCTTCTATAGTTTTATTATTTATGTAAACGGTTCCGTCTTCTCCGATATTGACATATTCTCCTTCAAAGGCGATAACCCGCTTAACCAAGATTTTGTTGTTATAATAAAAGGATATAACATCTCCTCTTTCAAACTGCGACCCTTTTACAGAAAGAACAATGTCTCCCTCCGTAAGAGTCGGCGTCATTGATGTGCCGTAGATTTGCAGGATCGGCAAAAACAGCGTTGCGACAAGCACCGCTGCCGCCGATACGGTGACAAGTGCGAATATGATGTTGCGCACCAGACGGTTGCCCTCTTTTTTTGTCCGCTCGCGTTTCAGCTCTTCTTCGAGCTGCTTGGTGGTCGGAAGATTTGCCGTCCGGGCAAGAAGTTTTTCTTTTTTTCTTCTGCCTATCTTCGGCAGTCCGATTTTAAACCGCCGAGCTTCCTTTTCGCGCTTAGCTTCTTCGGGCTTAGCTTCTTTTGGCTTAGCCTCTCGGCTTATCTGCTCCGAAGCGCTTTCAATTTGCTGCTCCGAAGCAATTTCGTTTTGCTGCTCGGAGAAAGAAACTATTTCGCGGCTTTTCCGGTTAACGTGTCTTGAACGGTAACGTTCCCGGTGAAATATAAGCGCCGTTAATCTCCCGATAGTGTTTTCATACGCGAACAACAGCGCATTTTTCACTTTTTCCCAAAAAACCGAGGTCTTGGAGGAATGGCTCCTGATGTCTCTGCTGTGACGGCCTGAACCATCGTACCTCTGCGATTCACTGAAAGGAATGATTTTGCTGTTGTTTTGCCGTCCGTGCTTTGACCGGTAGCGTTCTCTGCGAGGTAAAAGCGACAGCAGCTTTCCGGCTGTTTTCTTGCACGCCGACAAAATTTTTCCGCACACCGACAAAAGCCCGTTTTTCAGCTTCCCCAAAATACCGGTGAAATTAAAAGAATGGCGCGGAGTCTTTTTTTGTTTTTTTTGATATCTTTTTCCACCGGCGGACTGTCTTTTGAATCCGCTTTTTTTTAAATGTTTTGCCACGAATCAAGCTACCCTTCCAAACCGGCTGTGTTATTGTTACGCCGAAAAATGATATCTGACGCTGCTGACGTACTGATCGGCAGCCTTCTGAGCCGCTTCAAATACATGATTGATTCTCAGCGACGCTTCGGCGATCGAGCCGGATTTGCTCAACATTATCTCCCGATCCTCCAGTTTTTCCTTCAGCATTTCGTTTTCCGCTTTCAATCGGTCAATCTCCCGGCTCTGTGTGAGCAGAACCTCTAAAAGACCGGCTCGGGAAAGCTTTTTAAGTTCGCGATCAGTCATGTAAACACCTCCAACCACAACATATTGTGCTTCAGTTGATCGTTATGTTCAGAAGGCACAAGATATTATCTCACGATTGCAATAACAAACACTAAAAGGTTACTGATTTGTTACTGATTTGTAATAAAGATACCACAATTTTCCTGTTATTTCTACTGATTGCTTGTTTGCTTTTGATTATTTATTGCTCTTCTGCAATTTTTTTGCCATTTTAGTTACAGACATGAAATATTTTTGCTATTTTTTGGTAAAAAAATATTGTACTGTAAGCATAAACATACAAAGGAACAAAACACAAATAGTATAAGACAGGAATCCGCACCTCTGCGAATTCCTGCCAAAATTTCTTATATTTTCAATCAATTAAACTTTTACGCCGTTTTTTAACCAAGCAAACAATACAATTTGTTTACACCGCATTTTGCTGATTTGTCAACACTAAATGTCAAAAAACAACAATAAAATGCACTTTTTCCCATTTGTTTTTAAAATGTTGTGCTATTTAAAATATACTTATAAATTATCTCGGTCAATCACGCGGTCGGCAACCGTTATTAACGACAATTACAATTTTATCCATAATTATCCCTTTTGATTTTAGGTTTTGCAGGCTTGATCCGATGAAATACAACGTCTTGCGGTGTTGCGCGGCAAGTCGCTTATTACAGATTCAATATCTATCCGACAACAAAAATCGACATTATTGTTCTCTCTATGGTTCTAAATCATTGCGCTTTTATCAACTTTTCACCGTAAAAACCACAATATATTTGCAGCAGCAAGCTGCCTGACTCTTTTTCCGACGCAAAGAATAACAAAAAATCGTTGTTTTTTTAACAAATACCCATCTCGTTTTTTACTTACATAAAGATTACAAATTTACTATAGATATGATATAAAAAGACAAAAAATTCATCCTGCCTACACGCTTGTTCTGCTTATAACGCTCGGCTCAATGCCTACAGGAGCGGGAACCGACAACACAAATTACGCAAGCGACAGCTTTTTCTGCCATCGCTTGTCATTATCCTCTTTTTCTGTTTTATTTGGTTTTACGCAAACTATTGATACGGAGCTTTCTGCTTTATTCGGGTTTTCCCCAACTATTTACACGGAGCTTTCTGCTTTATTCGGGTTTATCCCAAATATTGATACGGAGCCTTCTGTGTTATTCGGGTTTATCCTAAATATTGATACGGAGCCTTCTGTTTTATTCGGGTTTATCCAGAATATTGATGCGGATCCATTCTGTTTTCGGAAATTCAATTTACGCAAAAACCGCCGGCAACGATCTGCCGGCGGTATGTTTTAAAAGTTGATTTTAAGCGGTAAGGCTGTTCTGAATGGCAACAGCAACGGCAACCGTGGCGCCAACCATGGGGTTGTTGCCCATGCCGAGGAAGCCCATCATCTCAACGTGCGCGGGAACCGATGAAGAGCCCGCGAACTGAGCGTCGGAATGCATTCTTCCCATTGTGTCGGTCATGCCGTAGGAAGCGGGACCCGCAGCCATGTTGTCGGGATGCAGGGTTCTGCCTGTGCCGCCGCCCGAAGCAACGGAGAAGTACTTCTTGCCCTGCTCATTGCACTCTTTCTTGTAGGTGCCGGCAACGGGATGCTGGAAGCGGGTGGGGTTGGTGGAGTTACCGGTGATGGAAACGTCTACGCCCTCATTGTGCATGATCGCAACGCCCTCGCGGACGTCGTCAGCACCGTAGCAGCGAACATTGGCGCGCTCGCCGTCGGAATAAGCGGTTTCCTTAACGATCGTAAGCTCGCCCGTGAAATAGTCAAACTGAGTCTGAACATAGGTAAAGCCGTTGATTCTCGAAATGATCTGAGCGGCATCCTTGCCGAGACCGTTGAGGATAACGCGCAGGGGCTGCTCACGAACCTTGTTGGCGTTTCTTACGATGCCGATCGCGCCCTCGGCAGCCGCGAAGGATTCGTGACCCGCCAAGAAAGCGAAGCACTTTGTTTCGTTTGAAAGGAGCATAGCGGCGAGGTTGCCGTGACCGATGCCGACCTTGCGGTTCTCGGCTACGGAGCCGTCGATGCAGAAGCTCTGGAGACCGATACCGATGTATTTGGCAGCCTCCTCAGCGTTTTTGGCGCCCGCCTTAAGAGCGATGGCAGCGCCTACACAGTATGCCCAGCATACATTTTCAAAGCAGATGGGCTGAATGGTTTTTGCGATTTCATAGGGATCGAAGCCTGCGGCCTTGCAGATTTCGCGGCTCTCCTCAACGGAAGCGATACCGTACTGAGCGAGAACGCCGTTGATTTTCTCAATTCTTCTGTCGTAGTTTTCAAATAAACTCATTCTGCACACCTCCTTATTCTTTGCGCGGATCAATGTATTTGGCGGCGCCGTCAAACTGACCGTAATGACCCTTTGCCTTTTCGATAGCTTCGTTGGCGTCGATGCCGCTCTTGATGAAGTCCATCATCTTTCCGATGCTCACAAACTCATAACCGACGATTTCGTTGTCATTGTTAAGAGCAACGCGTGTGCAGTAGCCTTCTGTCATTTCGAGATAGCGGGGACCCTTTTCTCTGGTGGCGAACATTGTGCCGACCTGAGAACGCAGACCCTTGCCCAGATCCTCCATGGAAGCGCCGACGAGCAGGCCGCCCTCGGAGAACGCGCTCTGGGTTCTGCCGTATACGATCTGCAGGAACAGTTCTCTCATCGCGGTGTTGATAGCGTCGCAAACCAGGTCGGTGTTGAGCGCTTCAAGAAGCGTCTTGCCGATAAGGATCTCGCAAGCCATAGCTGCGGAGTGAGTCATGCCCGAGCAGCCGATAGTCTCAACAAGAGCTTCCTCGATGATGCCGTCTTTCACATTAAGGGTCAGCTTGCAGGCACCCTGCTGAGGTGCGCACCAGCCGATTCCGTGTGTGAAACCCGAAACGTCTTTAATTTCTTTCACCTGAACCCACTTGCCCTCTTCG
>JBGUPW010000151.1:0-11378 GCA_045130495.1 Ruminococcus sp.
GGCTACTTCATCGTAGTTGACTTCCTCGGAGATATGAACAGCACCTTCGAGGGGATCGCCGACGTCGCAAAGCCGTACATCGACGACGAGGAAGCGCTTACAATAATGCCTTTTACAATGGAATTTGCAAGAAATGCCGTTAAGGGCATTGAGCCGTTCTACAAAAAAGCAGAGGAATAATAAAACAGCGCCGTTGGGCGCTCACACCCGCCTTTGTAAACTTCTGTCTTATCAAGCAATTATCAACGGCGGGATGGAGAAGAATCATATAAAGTTTATAAAAGAGGCTGACCCAAAAATCGTAAAGGTTTTGGGTCAGCCTTTTTAAAAAAATATTTTTGCAGTCGCAAGTTAAGAGATATGCGTAAGACTAAACGGAAATAAGAAGAGCCGTGTGAAGCGAGGGCTCCAAGCACGGCTCGGTGAGAGCCAAGCGGTGAACCTTCGCTCGGCTCTCGATTAACTTTTCATATTGATTTTTGTTTAAACACTTATTCTGATGTAAGAGTGTTTTTACGCAACAAAATCAGATGGAAGTATCAAATGCGATTATAACTGAGGACCTGCCGAAACAAGCGCTTTGCCTGCCTCGTTGGTTGTGTACTTATTAAAGTTCTTGATGAATCTCTGAGCCAGATCCTTAGCCTTTTCGTCCCACTCTGCGGGATTCGCGTAGGTATCTCTGGGATCGAGAATACCCGTGTCAACGCCCTCAAGCTCTGTGGGAATCTCAAAGTTGAAATAGGGGATCTTCTTTGTGGGGGCGTCCTTGATTGCGCCGCCGAGGATCGCGTCGATAATGCCGCGTGTGTCCTTGATTGTGATTCTCTTGCCGGTGCCGTTCCAGCCGGTGTTTACGAGGTACGCCTTAGCGCCGCTCTTTTCCATTCTTTTAACAAGCTCCTCGGCGTACTTTGTGGGGTGAAGTTCGAGGAAAGCCTGACCGAAGCAGGCGGAGAAGGTGGGAGTGGGCTCAGTGATGCCGCGCTCTGTTCCCGCAAGCTTTGCGGTGAAGCCCGAAAGGAAGTAGTACTGAGTCTGTTCGGGAGTGAGGATAGAAACGGGAGGCAGAACTCCGAAAGCGTCAGCCGAAAGGAAAATAACGTTTTCGGCAGCGGGACCCGAGGAAATATTGTTTACGTTCTTTACGATCTTCTCGATATGCTCAATGGGATAAGAAACGCGGGTGTTCTCGGTAACGCTCTTGTCGGCAAAGTCGATTGAGCTGTCCTCGTTAACGGTGACGTTTTCAAGCAGAGCGTTTCTCTTGATTGCATTGTAGATGTCGGGCTCGCTTTCCTTGTCAAGACCGATAACCTTAGCGTAGCAGCCGCCTTCAAAATTGAAAACGCCGTTGTCGTCCCAGCCGTGCTCATCGTCGCCGATAAGCAGTCTCTTGGGGTCGGTTGAAAGGGTGGTTTTGCCCGTGCCGGACAGACCGAAGAAGATAGCGGTGTTCTCGCCGTTCATATCGGTGTTGGCGGAGCAGTGCATCGAGGCAATACCCTGAAGCGGCAGGAAGTAGTTCATCATCGAGAACATACCCTTCTTCATCTCGCCGCCGTACCATGTGTTGAGAATTACCTGCTCGCGGCTTGAAACGTTAAAGAGAACCGCTGTCTCGGAGTTGAGTCCGAGCTCCTTGTAGTTGTCAACCTTTGCCTTTGAAGCGGTGTAAACGATGAAATTGGGCTCGTAGGTTTCAAGCTCCTCGTCGGTGGGAATGATGAACATATTCTTAACAAAGTGAGCCTGCCATGCGACCTCCATGATGAAGCGCACTGCCATGCGGGTGTCCTTGTTAGCGCCGCAGTAGGTGTCTACAACGTAGAGCTTCTTGCCCGAAAGCTCCTCGATCGCGAGCTTCTTGCAGGTGTCCCACGCCTCCTGAGTTGCAGGGTGGTTGTCGTTGGGATAGTCGGGAGTAGTCCACCAAACGGTGTCCTTGCTCTTTTCATCCATTACAATAAATTTGTCTTTGGGTGAACGCCCTGTGTAAACGCCTGTCATAACGTTAACTGCGCCTAATTCGGTGAGCTGACCTTTATCGTAGCCCTCAAGAGCGGGATCCATCTCGTCCTCGAAAAGCTGCTCGTAAGAGGGATTATAAATAATCTCCTTTACGTCTTGAATTCCGTATTTGGTCAAATCCGGTTTTGCCATAGATGATTCCTCTTTTCTGTGAGATATTTTTACAAATATATAATACCATAGCTTAAAGCCGATTGTCAATATTTCCCCGTTTACAAATAAAACTGTTAAAATGCAGTTTTTTCAGCCATTTCTTTCAAAAATGAACGAATACAGAGGATTATGACCGATTGTAAGTAACGATTTTGAAGCGAAAGCGCTTTTTGCCGTCAGATTTTGGAAAAAAGAAATTTAAATTTTCTGAAACGGATTATAAGAAAAGCTTTGTGTTTTATGAGTTTACAGGGATAATTTTTCCGTCGTTTAACTTTCAGGCATAAGCCGAACAACAACAAGCTCCCTCGGATTTTTGAATCTGGGCATTGCAACCGTGTTGGAGCAGCCAGCCGAGACAACTATGCGGTTTTCAAATAATCCTCTGTCAAATTTCGGGAATAAGCCGGTTCCGGAGGAAAACAGTCCCTTTCCGAACAGGCGTATTTGACCGCCGTGGTTATGTCCCGAAAGCGTTAAGTCGATGTCATTTTTTGGCACTATTTTGTCAAAGTATTCGGGATGATGACATAACAGAAGCTTAAAGCCGTCCTTTTCGGCGAAGCTCTGCAACCAATCTGTGTCGGGCACGGAGGAAAGACCGCCGATCAATAATTTGCAGCCGCTGACGGTAAGCTGAATGTCGGCGTTGTCGAGCAAAACAGCTCCGCTTTCGTGTATCACGGCGAAATCCTCGTCTTCAAGCTTGCCCTCATGGTTTCCGAGACTCATAACCGTGGGGGCGATTTTCGGCGCATTCATGATAAAACGGTAAGCATTTTTGATGTCGGGACGGTTATGTCTGCCCAGAACGAATACAAAAAACCAATTTACATAATATGCTGCTTCAAGTATTGCCTGTCTGAAAAAGTTCCTGCTTTTTGACATGACTGTGTTTTCTGCAATATGGAACCTTTCAAGCGTATCGCCCGAAACCGCTATCAAATCGGGCTTAACCTGTTTGAGCAGCTCAAGAAATTCGTCTCCGTTCCGCTCATGCAGGTCGGAAATGTGCGCGATCGTGAGCGGCTTATTAAGCTTTGACGACTTGATATTATATTCGGTTATCACAGCCTTTTTTGACATTTGACTTCGCTCCGCAAAATTTAATAGAATAATCAGTAAAATATATTAAGGATATTTTACCGATATTTCCCATAAAAGTCAACCCTTCCGCGGCTGCGGGAGGGCGACCTGCGGTTGACTGAGCGGATTATCAAGCAGCGGTTGATGGTAGCTTGATGCTTTTTATTTCTAAAAATGAATATTGCATTTTTGAACAGTTTATGCTATAATTCTCTCGGAGAAACGGTGGCGGCTGTTTCAGCACCCTTTATGAGAGGGGGTGTTAAAAGATTATGGAATACATCATTTGCTTTGCCTTATTGGTCACAGTAATTGTGTTGGTCATAAAGAAATAACCGCCCTGTTCTCGCACAACAAGGCGGCTATTATAAAATAATAACTTAACTGAATGCGAAACAGCCCATGCCGTTTCTCTACACTCTCATTATATAATATATTTCGTTAATAGTCAATACAAATACAAAAATATAATGATTTTTAATTTGTCAAATGAAATTCCCCCTGCACATCGGTGTAATACTCCCCCTCGGGAATCAAATCTTTGATCAATACTATCTCAAACCCCTTAGCCTGAATGCCCTCGATTATCGACGGCAGCGCGGCGGGGGTGTTTTTTGCGCCGTTGTGCATTAAAACTATCGAGCCGTCCTGAACCTTGTCGAGCACGGTTTTTGTCATCTGCTCGGGCGTGGGATCCTTCCAGTCGAGGGAATCGACGTCCCACTGAACGCAGTACATTCCCAACTCTTTTACGGTGTTTACAACCATGTTGTTGTAGTCGCCGTAGGGAGGACGAAACAGGGTCGGGGTCTTTCCTGTCAGCGATTTGATTTTGTTGTTGCAGGCTGTGATTTCCGCGCTCACTTCCTCCCGAGAAAGCGCCGGCAGGTGGGGGTGAGTGTCGCTGTGATTGCCGATATCGTGCCCCTGCGCAGCTATTGCCTTTACGTCGTCGGGGTATTTGCTGACCCAGTCGCCGACGAGAAAAAATGTCGCCTTAACCTTGTATTGGCTCAGAATATTTAAAAGCTGATTTGTCTGTTCGTCGCCCCAAGCTGCGTCAAATGAGATCGCGACCTGTTTTTTGTCGCTCTCAACGCGGTAAATCGGGTTTTCCTTTGGCGATGCGGCGGTCTGAACAGCTTTTGTCGCGGAGCTGACCGACACCCCCACAGCGGCGGCTCCCGCGAGCAGACAGAAAGCAAGGACGAGCAGGGAGCGTTTGGTCAATATCAGTAATCTCATGGTAATCCCTCCGTATATAAAAATATATGGGAGTGGACGCGGGATTATTCATTTGATTTTCATTTCCTGCGGACAAGCTTATGTGCAAATCGTACAAATGAGAGAGGACAAATTTGGATTGCACGAAAGGTAAAATTATGTTATTATGGCATTACCACATAATTACGGTGTGCGGATTGTGAAGTAAGATTTTTTGTCAGATTGTACAAATTAATTAAGGGAATCTCTGATAATTCAATGTTGTGCAGAAGTGCGTAAGATTTATGGCTGAATATTGTCAAAGCTCCTTATGAATACTGACGTATTTAAAGGAGATTTGGCAAGATTATGCAGTGAAGATTCCGTGCTTATGCGCGTTAGGAAATTTTTAGAGATTCCCTAATATTATAAACGCCGTTCCGGTTTTGATCGGGACGGCGTTTTAGCTTATGTGCAAGTTTGCTAAAAAGTGGGTGTAATATTTGGATTGCAAAAAAGTGTTTGATATGATATAATAAAAAATACCAAACAAATCTGAATATTTTTGTGTTGTTTTTACACTAAACGAGTTTGTGTTTTGTTAAAAATACAGGCTCCTTGTTATTGTACTTGTTTAGTGTATGATTGACAGATTTGTTTGGCGACAATCGGAGGTTTTTTGGACGTATGACTTCGGTCACGTGTTCTAAGGGACAAAAAATAATATGTACGGTGTAGTCGGCGACGGCTACACCGTTTTCTCTGTATATAGCCCGTTTTACGCTGTTTTTGGCAGTTTCGGATTGTTGCGGATTTCATCCATAATGGATAGGATTTCTTTTTCACTCGGAATGTCGATAATTCCTACGGCTGTGAAATGAATCTTAATCGGAACGTGGTACTTTCCGTCAACCTTAACTTTCTTGAACACCTCAATTTTGCTGATAAGGGTATTCACGAGTTTTTCGTCGAGTTCTTCAAAATCCGTGCTTTGACGAATTACCTTGAGAAACGCTTTTAAGTCAACGGTTGTTTTTTCGGCGTTGTTCAAAGAGAGTTCATCCGCTTCAATTTGCGCCGACAAGGATTTTTGCTCGGCTTCATAATTTGCCGCCATCATAGAATACCGTTCGTCGGAAAGATTACCGAGGACGTGATCTTCATAGACGCGCATTATCAGTCGGTTGAGTTCCTTAATTCGTTTCTTCGCCTGCTGTATTCTGCTTTTCGTTATCCTGACATTTGTCAGCATATTTTCGGAATGCTTTTTAGCGTACAGATAGAGAAACACAGGCTCATATTCCGTAACGTATTTCACGACCTTTTTGACCGCTTCTGTGACCGCCTGACGGACTACGGATTCACGGATATAGTGGATAGAACAATCGCCTTTGTTTTCCTTGTACTCGGAACAGCGAAAAAACTCCTTGCCCTCAGCAATCGTCTTTGCCGCGCAGAAATACATCTTTGCGCCGCAATCTCCGCAGAACATTTTGGCGGTAAATATGCTTTTTCTGCCTGATGAAGTGTGCCTGCGGCGGTGACTGCGTATCTCCTGCACCCGCCGAAAGGTTTCCATATCAACAATGGCTTCCTGCGTATTCGGAATAATCTGCCATTGGTCTTGCGGATTGTGTACTCTGTCGTGTACCTTGTAGCTGACGGTGGTGCTTTTGAAGTTGACTGTGCAGCCCGTGTATTGTAGGTTGGCAAGGATTCCCCTGATCGTGGAAGCCCGCCATTGGCAGGGCGGCACTCTCAACGGATTTCTTGTATTGACGCCCTGTTCAATGAAATGTGCCGTCGGATTAAGGACATTTTCTTTTTCCAGCGTTGAAGCAATTTTGCCGATCCCGACGCCCTGCAAGCATAAATCGAAGATGCGTTTCACAACCTCTGCGGCTTCCTCGTCAATAATCCACTTGTTCTTTTCATCGGGTGCTCGCATATATCCGTAGGGTATGGACGAGGCAATGCGCTTGCCTTCGTTGGCTTTAACCTTCCATACCTCGTGAATTTTCTTGCTGGTCTGTGCGGCGTGCCATTCGTTGAAGATGTTGTAAAAGGGCATCATTTCCGTTCCCGTACCCTCAATGGTATCGACATTCTCCTGAATAGCGATAAACCGAACACCCATTGACGGATACTTCACTTCAAGATAGTTGCCTGCTTCAATATAGTTGCGAGCGAAGCGGCTCAAATCCTTGACGATGATAGTATCAATCTCGCCGCGCTCGACCATCGCTTCCATACGCTGAAAGTCAGGACGGTTGAAGTCTGTGCCTGAATAACCGTCGTCGGCAAAAAACATATAGTTTCTTATGCCTTTGGAATCGGCGTATTCACGCAGGATTTTTCTTTGATTACTGATGGAATTGCTCTCCATATCTATTCCGTCATCAACTGAGAGGCGGCAGTAGAGAGCGGTTATCTTATTCGTATTCTCGGTTTTGACCTTCATATTAACTCCTTTCCGTGTACCGAGAGTAGCATAATCGGATTATACTACCCTCGGCGCACTTTTTACAATTATGCGGTTTTTGTCGAAAGAATCAGCTTTTTGAACTGATTGAGCAAGGTTTCCTTGCCTTCAATCGAGAAATCCGCGCTGACATCATAGACGGTATTTCTATCTTTAATTGAAAACGTGATGATGCTTGGAACCGTATTGACGGGATAGCCGTACTCTGTGGGTTTTACGCTCTCGGCGAGGTTGATCGGCTTTGTATCATCAATTCTGCCAATACCCGTGATATGAATATCGGAGGGATCAAAGCGCAGTATCTTCTTTTCCATAAAACTCACCTCTCCCTGTCACGCTGTCGCTTGAGATAGCGCTGATAATGCTCAACAGCTTTGACGATAAACTCTTCGGTCTGCTTTTCGTTGTAATTCTTCGGAACAAAGGCTCGCACACGCTCAGCTGATATTTTCAGCATCTCTCGCTGGTTTGGTTTCTCCGCAGACATCAGCGAATCAATATACTGTAATGAGATAGTACCTTCTCGCATAGCCTTGTGCATATGAAAAGCCTGTGAGTAAGAGGGAGTGCAATCCTCACGCTCGATAACGTCAAGAACATAGAATTGCATATTGACGCTCAGATATGAAAGCTCTACTCCAACGGAAAATGCCATTTTGCCCTCGTCCATTAGTTCAAGAAGTTCGGGGATTAGATTAGTCAGACGGATATAGCGCTGAATTTGGTTGCGGCTTTCACCGGCTTCAATCGCTATAATTTTGTCTGTCCTTAACTTTGTCTCAACTTGGGACGAAGTTAAATCGGTGCGTTTTCCCTGACGCTTCAGAGCGTCATATTTCATTTTATAAGCATAGGCTTTCTCCGACGGCAAAATATGCTCACGGTGGAGATTGCTGTCCACAAGCATTATTGCAGCTTCATCACGGCTCACGGGACGAATAAAGGCAGGAACTTCGGAAAGCCCTGCCTTCTGCGCCGCTCGGAAGCGGCGGTGTCCAGATATGATTTCATACTCGTCTGTAGTCCCTTCCAGCGGGCGAACGATCAGCGGCGACATAACGCCCTGCTCCTGAACGCTCTCAATTAAGCAGTTCATCTCGTCGTTGTCCAGCACCTTGTAGGGGTGGTCTTTGAATTCGTGTAATTTGTTGATTGATATATTAGTCATCGTTCATAACTCCTTTGTTTTGATATTGTTTTTGGTTTGATTCCGCGTGCAAGGTTTTGAGCTTGCGTTTCTATGCGGATGTTTTCTTTTATTTTCGGCTCGTCCTCAATAATCGTTTCGGCGATCCGTTTCTCCTTGCGGAGCTGACGTAAAAGCGTTGTGCAATCGTCACGGCTTTTCAATAAACTGTTGCGTTTATCATCGTCATCACAGCGGCGCAGCTTGTTATATAGCTTTTGTCGCAGCTCGGTGACTTCATTGATGTCTTGCTCGGTTTTGGTGATAAAGCTCTGTACATCGTCGAGTGTATTCAGATTCTTGTGAGCGACCAAAGTTACCTGTCGTGAAAACCTGTCCAAATGCCGCCACGCTTCACGCATTTCGGGTGTTAGCGGTCTGCGCTGATTCCATTTCGGAAGCTTGCCCAAAAGATAACAGTAATGCAGATAGGTAGCGTATAAACCGCTAATGCATTTGAGCTTTCTGAAACTGCCGCGGTATTTGACTTTCCTCGGTTGAAAATCTCTCATTTTAACTCTGGAATAATGATATTCGTCAAAACGCTTGTAACCGTATTGTTGATAATGAACCTTGATTCTGCGGAGTATGGCATCGTTGGTATAATCATCACCAAGCCTATACATTCTCACTGCCTTCTCGCTGTTTGCAGAGCGTATCGTCCAATATTTTCTCCGAGGATTGGTGTTGACGATATAGCCCTGACTTTTCATCACACGCTCAAAGCTTGAAATGCTGTATGAATAATCAATACCAAAGTCAATCGCCTCACGCATAAGATTGAAGGTGGTCGGCTCGCCGTTCTTTTCGGCAAAGTAAATGTTTCGGGGAGTTTTGCCCTTCGGATTCTTAATAACTGTCAAGCCGTGTTCGGCACAAAGCTCATCGGACAGCCCTCGGAAACGCCAGTACTCACCCTCGTTACAGTTGAACTTTTTGCCCGTCCACATATTTATACTGTTTGCGACGAAGTGGTTGTGCAGCGTACCCGTATTCAGATGCGTCGCCACCAAGACCTGATACTCGCTGCCCCACATTCTTTGAGCAAGCTCTACGCCGAGTTGGTGACAAAGCTCGGGAGTAATCTCGCCGGTCTTAAAGCTCTGATAAGCGTGATAGGCGACGTTCCTGCCTGTTTTGCCAAATCGTTCCTGAACGGCGAGCATTTCTTCAAAGGCTGTGTCAGCGTTGCAGTTTACGCCTGTGACAAAACAGGTTTCTTCATCGTCGCTGACGGTTTTCTTTCCGTTCTCGGCGTAGTGTAGTACTGCCTGCAAATCGGAGTAGGTTGTCTTATCAGGGTTGGCGGCATATTGAAGCACACGGGACAGGCTGTCCTTAATCGCCCATATCTTTGTTGTCGCCATCGCTGTCCTCCTTTTCGTAATAAGCGTCGAGTATCCTTTCTCTGATATTGATCAGGTTTACTTCGATTTCGCTTTTGGAGAAATCGGATAGTCTTTTTAACAGCCATTCCACAGCGTCATACGCTTTGTGAAGCGTATCGCTCGGTGCTGCGTAAATCTTTTGATTCAGTCCCGACTTTCGTATAAAAGCCGAGAGAGAAAGCCCTGTACGCTTGGCGGAGCGTTCCAGGGCTTTCTTCTCTTTATCCGTCACGCGGATATTGATTATTATATTTCTCTCTCGCATTTGATTGTCCTTTCTGTATGGGGTTACAGGGGCATTTGCCCCTTTCGGCGAAAACGCCGTCGGTTTTGGCTTTACAAAACCTATGCTCGCTACAGTATAAGACAAACCCGCCCTGCGGTGATTCAGGACGGATTCTGTTTGCCTTATACTGCTGATTTATACTTATCTTTTGATTATATTGATGTGACGGCATTTTGCCGTCAATCTCGGATTCTTTGTGTGGAAATGCCGTCATTGTGCCATCAGTCGAACAATTTAAGGTCATCCAAAATATCTTGCTCCGCTTCTTCCTGCTGTTCGGCAGTTAGGAGCGGAGCATTTGTTGTGGGCTGCGGAGCGAAGTTTGCTTCAGCAAAGCAAGCCCGCATCTCCTCACGGATGATATTTCGGATATCTTCATCGTGCTGTTCACGGGTGATTGATTGTAAATCCACATAGTCCGCAAGAGCGTCAATCATAAACTGATTGCGGGATTGGTATTTCTTTACATCGAGCGTCTGCATAAACTCGGCAAGATTACGCTCTCGAGCGTCGGTAAGGTCGAATCTTACTGTCATTTTATACACGTCCTTCATTCTTCGCCTCGGCTCTCAGATAAACGTCTGCGAGATATTCGTAACCTTTAGCGGCAGCGCAGATGTCGTCGATGAACTTTACACGGTTAAAACTGCCATTATAGAAATTCCTAATCAGGCAACCGCCACCGCCACTGACGTAGAGTTTCATCGTCTTTTCATCATAACCGTGCTCACGCAGGCGGCGGAAGATTTCGGCAACATATTCCTCTGCGATAGCAGTGATGATTTCCAGATCGGAATCGGGAATATCTGCCGTGCCGGTTCTTAGAACTTCATCAATAATAAAGTCATTCAGCTCTCGGCGTGTTTTGCGCATAAAGCCTTCACGGATGGCGAGGGTGCATTGATAAGTGCCGAACTTTTCGGTGAACATCTTACCGCTCTGCGGTTTGCCGTTGACAAGGTAGAGTGTATTCATTGTGCCGTTGCCGATATCCGCAACCATACTCAAACCTTTGAGTGTGGATTTAATCGGCACAACCGCAGAATAACCCTGCGGATAGATTTTTACATCACAAATTCGAATATGATAATCTACATTCCGAAAAGTAAACTCCAACTCTTTATTCTTTGACAGGTATGCGGTAAAGTCCGATTTCTGTCCGCTTGTCCAAGTTAAAGGCAAGCCTGCGGCGATAATAACATCCGCTTCGGTCAAGTTGGAATCTGAAAGCTCGGTTGCAATAGCCGCAAGGGTAAGAACGTAGTAGTCCTCGTCATTCTGCTTTTCGGGAAGAAATTCTTTGTGACCTTCGCCGATCAGATAATACTTGCCATTGTAGATAAGCATATCCTTTGTGAACAGCGGCTCGCTGTCGTGGGCGGTGATGCCCGTCGGAAAACAATGGTTAGCGGTTTTTATGTTGCCGTAACCGTGGTCGATTCCGATAATGATTTTGTCTTTAAATTTTTTCATAATAAATGCCAACTGAATAATCTCAATTATCCGATAAACAGTGCAAAACCTGTCAAAACGTGGTATAATAAATGCAAGGAAAACGGCTGA
>JBGUPW010000152.1:0-2656 GCA_045130495.1 Ruminococcus sp.
CGCCGAGGCGAGCATCTTCTGTGACAACAAGAATGATGAAAGCAAGCTTTTCAGATTCAACTTCTTCGGCGACACCGCCGACGCTCATGTTGGCTAAGAAGCATATCGCATATCATAAGAAGCTTAAGCGAAAAACACACCAAGCTTATTAATTACGCTATCCACGTTTTTCACGTTAATTTCAAAACTTCTAAATCCGAAAGGGAGTCGCTGACAAGCGGCTCCCTTTCGGCGTCGTTGCCACGACGGGGCAGGGCGCCTATTAAACAATTGATATAAAGAAAACCTTCCTTCAACGGCGCGTTTAGACGCGGGATTTGGAGGAAGGTTTTTTAAGCTGTTTAGGAGCGCGGATTGATTGTCGGCTCAGCCGACCGCGGGTGCTGAAGGAAGGTTTTTTATGATGTTAAGAAGCGCGGCTCAGCCGACCGGAGCGACAACCGAAATTGTCCATTGTCCAATGTCAATTGTCAATTCCGCTCTACGCTAATTTTAAACGAGTTCTTTTTTTATCGCGTCCAAAAGCTCGTCATATGTATCAAACGCAGGCAGATCAGGGTTATCCTCTTTGATTTTGTCCGGGCTTTTGAACAGGAAGCCCGCCTTGCTTGCGTTTATCATTCCCAAATCGTTGTAGCTGTCGCCGCTCGCGATCGTTTCAAAGCCGCAGGACTGCAATGCCTTTACCGTGGTATACTTTGACTTTTCACAGCGCATTTTAAAGCCTGTTATCATGCCGTCCTCGCCGACTACAAGCTCGTTGCAGAAGATCGTGGGCATACCCAGCTTTTTCATAAGCGGAGCCGCGAACTGCGAAAAGGTGTCGCTTATAATGATCACCTGGCAGACCGAACGAAGCTCGTCGAGGAACTCCTTTGCGCCCTCCATTGGGTCTATCGTAGAAATCACATCTTGGATCTCCTTCAAGCCCAAGCCGTGCTCTCTCAAAATGTTAAGGCGGTAGTTCATCAGCTTATTGTAGTCGGGCTCGTCGCGGGTCGTTCTTTTAAGCTCGGGAATACCCGAAGCCTCGGCAAACGCTATCCAAATTTCAGGAACAAGAACGCCCTCTAAGTCCAAACAAGTTACATACATGGAATAACTTCCTTTCGTTTCAAAAATTCACAGTCAAAAGTATATCACCTTTTCAGCCGTTCGTCAATAATGTGTGCAGAATACGGACGGCGTTACGTTTTGGGCATCACATTTTTGAGGACATATGCGCTTATCGCTGAAATATCCTCTTTCAGCTTGCCCTGTTCATTTGTCACGGCGAAAAGACAGCACCGTTCGGCGGAATCGATATATGTAAAGGCGTAGAACGAAGCGAACACCCCTGTGTGCGTATATCCGCCCTTGCCGTCGGGCTGCAAGCCGTAGCCGTAAGGGTTTTCCTCTTTTCCGCTGTAATTCTCAGTCATCATTTTAAAGCTTTCGTCGGAAACCACGTCGCCGTCGCAGAGCGCGTTCAGCCAGCGCCCCATATCTTCGGAGCAGGTGATGATATCACCCAAGCCCATTGTAATTCCGACATAGACTGTTTTTACCTTGTGAGAGCCTTTTGATATTCTCGGGTCGCCGTACATTCTGTCAATAAATCCCGAGCTTTTCATTTCGAGCGGCTGAAAGATATTCTCACAGATAAAATCCTCATACGCCTTGCCCGACACAAGCTCCACTATCCGCGCAAGCAGAAAATAATTTGAGTTGGTATAAGCGTAATAGCTTCCCGGCTCATATATGAGCGGCTGTTTAAAAAGCCAGTTTTGCAGCTTTTCGCGGTTCTCGGCGGCGCTTCCGCTGTTTGTGACCGTCTGACGGAGCGTTCCCGCAGGTGTTTCAATTATATTGTAATCATCTACCGTGACATCGTAAAATTCCGCGATACCCGAACGCATACAAAGCATTTGATGAAGCGTGACCTTATTGCCGTAGGGACAATCGGGAAAATATTTTCCGAGCGTATCGTCAACGCTCAGCAGACCTCGCTCCCTGAGAAGCATGACTGCTGCCGCAGTGAACTGCTTTGAAATCGAACCGACGCAGAAAAGCGATTCTATTCTGTTTTCGGCTCCCGCTTCCGTGTTAGACGGGCCGTAGGCGTTTTCACACAGCGTTTTCCCGTCATCCCACACCGATATAACTCCGCTGAAGCCGCTTTCCGCCATGATTTTTTCAAGCGAGTCCTGCTTCGAGCTCTTTTTTCCTGCGCAGGCGCACAGCGCGAATACTACCGCCGCCGCAAGAAACAAGGCTGTAAATTTTTTCATATATTTCATCCTTAATCGTGTTGGAGTTTGATAAGGGAATCTCTGATAATTTGTCATTGCTCATGCGCGGCACGGAATTATCAGAGGTTCGATTAATTATAACAATATAAAAATGTGATGTCAATAACGGATAAGACGATTTGCAGATCACGGCAAAATAAAATGATTATTTAGATTCAATTAGATTCACATAATATTCGCAAATTTTGAAAATCAATCCGTCTTGACAACCCCGAAAAATTGGAATAAAATAATACTGTGCCGTCTTGCGGAATTTGGCGGCAATAACGAAAGTATCATCATTATGAAATTATTGTGAGGTGAATTTTTAATGGACGCAGCCGGAAATACAGGCGCAGTTCCGGGGCGATGCGGAAACAGGCGGG
>JBGUPW010000153.1:0-2871 GCA_045130495.1 Ruminococcus sp.
CCGGCAGCACACAAAACAGCGCGGCAGCCGACAAACAGGAGTCGCAGGCTAATCAGCAAAAAGCAGCTTTTAAAGCATGCGAGGCAGCTGCAAACCTTTACGGCAAAGGCAACTGGGGCGTTGCGAGCATTGAAACAAAGACCACCGATGCCGGCACGGAAATGTACTATATCGGCGTAATGAACTACTCCGATTCTCAGTCTAAGACATATTACTTTTATGTTGACGGCGAAAACTGCTCACCTGACAACTCAGCTAACGATCAGACGTCCTCTTCCGTCAATCAGGAGGAAAACGCAAATAAGATGAAGGCTGTTCAGAGCGCAGTTGAAAAGGCAAAAGAGCTTTACGGCGAAGGCAGCTGGCGCGTATCAAGCTGTGAACAGCAGACTTCATCCGACGGCTCGGCTGTATATTATATCGGAGTAACGAACTCCACCGATTCGCAGGGTACAACTCATTACTTCTATGCTGACGGCAGCACCTGCACACCGGCAGACAATTAAGCATGATTTTTTTTGAGGATGATAAAGCTCCGCGTATAAAATATCTTTTCAGCAACGGCAGAAGAAAAACAAAAATGTTTTTCTTCTGCCGTTATGCTTTTGATTTTTTCTTTTTCAAAATCTGATACACTTGTGGTGTACCGCCGTTACATCAAATATCAGCCTATCTATTTGTTTTCTCAGAAAGTGGCAGCACCTTTTATACGTTGTCGACCTTAATTCTAATAGCGAATAATAAGGTACAAAACAAGCAGGACTGCAAAGAACAGGAAAATGAACAAAAGATGCTTCCATTTCTTTTCCCACAGCAGTCCGATGAATTCTCTGACGAACGCGTTCGGGAAGAAATAGAGCTTTGTTTTTGCCGATAGTCCTTTGACTCTCATTTTCAGCTTTTCCGCCAGCGTATAACCGCGGAACACATGGTAATTGGTGGTCGAAAAGCCGACTTTGACGGTATAGATATCGCCGGCATCCTGCTCAATGACTGTTTTTGAGAACGCCATGTTTTGGTAGGTATTAACTGATCGATCTTCTTTCAATATTCTCTCCTCCGGAACACCCATTTCCATCAGACAACGCTTCATGCTTTCCGACTCACTGATCACTTCGTCGCTGCCCTGACCGCCTGACGGAACAAACACAGCGTGCTTTCCGGTTGACTGAAACTGCTCCTGCTCAAAATCATAGGCGCGCTGCACCCTGCCCCGGAGGATCGGCGTCGGCGTACCGTCCTTCCGGATGGCGCATCCGAGGATGATGATATAGTCCATATCATACGGCGGATTGTAACGCGTGGACGCAACCGCGCAAAACATCGTCGAGAGGAACATGCACTCGAAGTAGCTCAGCAAAAACGCAACTCCGATATTCGCCAGCATAGCGAAATAATACAGCGCGTCGGGTTGAATGACGCTGTAGTTATCGCTTAAACGGATCGTCAGTATGCCGCCTGCGACCAGCACAGCAATCACAACGCCCAGCAGGTTTTGCAAGCGGAAGCCCTCCTTGACAACCAGCCAAATATTGCTGACGGCAAGCGACGCAGCAACCATGATAACGGGAATCTCCGAAAACATCACAAAGCGGTTGCCGCTGCTCACAATCAGCGCAAGAATATCCTTGGTGGTGACAGCTTCACCAAATCGGCTCCATAGCTGGGAATCCGTCAGGGTGACGATGACATTCAACAGGAGAAACAGAATGACGCCGCCGATGATGACCATTGAATAATAAAATTCTCCGTTTCTTTGTTTTTCCCGAAAGGACAGCGAAAGAACGGCAACAATCAACAACATCGCCGCCACCCCCAGCGGGATTACTGCCTTCAGCGACGTAAAGCTATCGATCGTCAAATCGTAGACCACGCCAATGGGCAGCACGCGAAACGCCGAGGTTCTAACCAGCATTTGCCCGTTTTCGGGAGAGCGATAGGCAAGGGTTACAACGCAGTCGCCGGGGTTAACACCTTCTACAGTGACCTTCAACCCGTTGTTCCCTTCTTCTGTATAATTCTCCACGGAAACGATCTTGGCAACCGTTTCGTCTGAGCTTTTCGCATGAACCTGATCGGCTTCAAGGTGTTTCGCTCCGACGTTTTCCGTGTAGCTGTACTTGCCGCTGACACAAACGGTATAGACCATAAAAGCGATGAGCATTGCTAAAAGGGACAGCGCCAAAACAATATGACGGGGTTTAATCTGAAACTTCTTCATAATGACCTCGCTTGCACTTTAATATCGATTGATTATATTATAGAGGAACACATAATAGATTTCAAGGGTCTGTCGGTTGCTTTTAGATAATAAAAGAGCATATTCGGTACCGCAAAGGTTACATCGAAAATATACAAAAGTCCCAACAGCTTTGTGCAATATAGAAAAAAACCGGACATTCAAAGCAACCTGTGGTATGTTGTTGTGCTTGGAAAGAACGGTGAGAAAATGACCACACTCGAAAACTTCTACTACGGCAACATCGCTTCGTATGAGTATGAAGCGGAACGCGGCAGTGAGTATGACGTAACCGCTAAGCTGGTAATTAGACACGAACAAGAACTGTCCGCTACTCTGACGGAGCAGCAAAAAGCTATACTCGAAAAAATCAAAGACAACCACACAGAGATAATGAACCTCGGCGAGCGCAATGCGTTTTGCCGGGGTTTTTCTTTGGCTGTCAGACTAATGGTTGAAGCGATGACAAGCGAGAAAACCTGACGCGCCCTGTTTCGCCCCGTGTCGCGCGAAAGAATCGGTGGGGCATGTACCCGACCTCGCCCAACAAAGCCAACACAGGCGATTTGTCGCGGTTTGTGGGCGAAAAAAAACACAAGCTTGAGACCATCCCAAATATTGTGTAAACCTCC
>JBGUPW010000154.1:0-2369 GCA_045130495.1 Ruminococcus sp.
GCGTTGCTTTTTGTGGCGTCCCTGTGCATAAGCTCGACAAAATTTGCCGACGACGAGGTGATATAGCTTTCCGTCAGGTTCGCTTCAAGCCTTGCGCGGACTTTCTCTCTGAGGCTTTTGTCGGTGCAGACATATTCAACGCTGTCGAGCCTGCGGCGGTTTTCATATATATAGCCACGCATATCGTTAAGCCCGCCGCGCGAGCCCCGGACATAGCTGACATAGGCGGGCGTGCAGCCGTATTTCATCGGGTCGCGCAGATAGCGGATATCGGTGAAGGTCGCGCCCTCAAGAAACGCTTCCCAGATAAGGTCGCAGTCTTCGGTAAGGCGCAGCAGCTTGATGACCTCCTGCTCTGCCATAAGTGTCCGGTTTATTCTTTTGCCGCTTCTGTCGAGGATAGCCGCGCCGTTAGAGGATATTATATAATTAACGCCCTTTAATTCCAAAAAGCTTTTCGGCATTGAATGAAAGGGTCTGCCGCTTGCGGCTATGATCTCTATCCCGCGCGAGGCGGCGGACTCTATCGCGGCGGCGACCTTGGGCGACAGGGTGTTGTCGGAGCGCAGAGCCGTGCCGTCAAGGTCAAGGGCTATAAGCTTTATACTCATTCTTTCAGCTCCTTTAAGCCTGTTTTGCAAAAGGTGTTCATGCAGCATTCGGCGCATTTCGGGGAGCGCGCCGTGCACACGGCTCTGCCGTGCAGCACCAGACGGTGACAGAAGTCGTTGCTCTCGTCGGGAGGCAGGAGCTTTTTCAGCTCCGTTTCGATTTTTTGGGGGTCGGACAGCTCGTGCAGCCCGAGCTTTTTTGTTATCCGTATGCAGTGCGTGTCTACTACGACTGCGGGCTTGCCGTAAACGTCGCCGCATATCAGATTGGCGGTCTTTCGACCGACGCCCGGAAGCGTCGTCAGAGCCTCGATAGTGTCGGGAACCTTTCCGCCGAAATCGTCGCGGATTTTTTTGCACATCTCCACGATATCCCGCGATTTCGTTTTGAACAGCCCGCAGCTTTTGATGTACTCCGCGACCTCCTTATATTCCGCAGCGGCGAAATCGTCCGCCGTCGGGAACCTCTCGAAAAGCTTCGGCGTTACAATATTTACCCGCGCGTCGGTGCACTGGGCGGAAAGCCGCGTTGCTATGAGAAGCTGCAGGGGAGTTTCGTATGTAAGCGAGCATTTCGCGTCGGGATATTCGGCTTTAAGCGCCTCGACCGCCGCGAGTGCACGCTGCTTTTTAGTCATACGTGAAGCGGCTTGACCCCGCCGTTCAGCCGACTCTTGTTTTGTGCCTTGTTCGTCAAAGGCGGGCATGGGTGCAGCGTCACGCTGCTTTTTAGTCATGGAAATCACCTCGGAAATATGAGCGCCCGATCGCTCAATTCATGCCGCATGGCGGCAATTCACGGCAAAGCCAATTCATGTCCGAAGGACAATTCATTTCTGCCGCCGGCATATATCGGTATAGCGTACACAGGATATGAAATAAAAAATTGATACGGGAATGAATAGTTGCTCCGCAACATGAATTTACTTCGTAATGAATTGTTGCTGAGCAACATGAATTGCAGCTTAGCTGCATGATAAACGCCGAAGCTTTTATCCGCGTTTACCTTCACTTTCAGTGTAGCATATTTTTAGATATATTGCAATTATCAAAAATAAATGATAAAATAAATGCGTAAAAAATTTTCCCGAAAGCGGTGATTTTATGAAATATCAAAACTACATTTTTGACCTTTACGGCACCCTTGTTGACATCAACACCGACGAGTGGAGCGCGCAGCTTTGGAAAAAAATGTCGATCCTCTACGGCTACTACGGCGCATCTTACACCTACAAGGAGCTCGGCAGGGAGTACGGGAGTTTGGTTGACAGGGAAAAGGCGGCAGTCAGGCGCAGACATCCCGAATACACCGTTATCGACATCAAAATCGAAAAGGTGTTCCGCGCTCTTTTTGTCCAAAAAGGAGTAAAGCCGAGAAAATCCACTGTGCTCGAGATCTGCGAGGTGTTCCGCTGCTTCTCGACAAAATATATAAAGCTCTACGACGGAGTTACGGAGCTGCTCGACACGATAAAAGCGAACGGCGGAAAAATCTTCCTGCTCTCAAACGCGCAGAGGACGTTCACCGAAAATGAGCTGAATATGCTGAAGCTTACGCCGTATTTTGACGGGATATGTATAAGCTCGGATGAGGAGTGCTCAAAGCCCGATACGCATTATTTTCAAATCCTCTTTGACCGTTTCGGGCTGAAAAAGGAGGAGTCGGTGATGGTCGGCAACGATTATCTCTCAGACATCGGCGGAGCGGCGGACTTCGGGATCGACAGCGTGTATATTCATCAGAGCATTTCGCCCGAT
>JBGUPW010000155.1:0-2652 GCA_045130495.1 Ruminococcus sp.
GCGTTGCTCCCCGCCCTGAACTCTCATATTATTCAGGAGGAAGTCAAAAAATGAAAGACTACACAGAAAACATGAAGGCACCAATTTATTATCAGAGCGACTGCAACCTGTCGCTGCTCGACGGCAAGACGATCGCTATCATCGGCTACGGCAGCCAGGGTCACGCACACGCTCTGAACCTTAAAGAATCGGGCTGCAACGTTATCATCGGTCTTTACAAGGGCAGCAAGTCCTGGGCAAAGGCTGAGGCGCAGGGTTTTGAGGTATTCACCGCTGCCGAGGCTGCTAAAAAAGCCGATATCATTATGATTCTCATTAACGACGAAAAGCAGGCGGCTATGTACAAGGCTGATATCGAGCCGAATCTTGAAGAGGGCAATATGCTGATGTTCGCTCACGGCTTTGCAATTCACTTCGGTCAGATCGTGCCCCCCGCTTATGTTGACGTTACCATGATCGCCCCCAAGGGACCCGGACACACCGTCCGTTCCGAATATCAGGTTGGCAAGGGCGTTCCCTGCCTTGTAGCTGTTGCTCAGGACGCCACAGGTCAGGCTAAGGATCTGGCTCTCGCTTACGCTCTGGGAATCGGCGGCGCACGCGCAGGCGTTCTCGAAACCACATTCAGAACCGAAACTGAAACCGACCTGTTCGGCGAGCAGGCTGTTCTTTGCGGCGGCGTTTGCGCTCTCATGCAGGCGGGCTTTGAGACTCTTTGCGAAGCAGGTTACGACCCCCGCAACGCTTACTTCGAGTGCATTCACGAGATGAAGCTCATCGTTGACCTCATTTATCAGTCGGGCTTTGCCGGAATGAGATATTCTATCTCCAACACAGCCGAGTACGGCGACTACATCACAGGTCCCAAGATCATCACCGAGGACACCAAGGCTGCCATGAGACAGATCCTCGCAAACATTCAGGACGGCTCCTTCGCCAAGGATTTCCTCCTCGATATGTCCCCCGCAGGCGGACAGGCTCACTTCCGCGCAATGCGCAGACGCGCTGCCGAGGCTCCCTCCGAGAAGATCGGCGAGGAAGTTAGAAAGCTTTACAGCTGGTCTGACGAGGACAAGCTCATCAACAACTGATAAGCATAGTGACGCTGCACCCGGTCCTGCCTTTGGAAACGTTCATCTTCCTGTGCGTTCATCAACGACGGGGTCAAAACAGCGCAATTTTCTATATATATAGTATAACAAATAACAGGGCGCGCCGCAGTGTGCGCCCTTTTTACAGAGGTAATTTTATGGATAAGCAAATGCTCGCCCGCATTAACGAGCTGGCAAAAAAGAAAAAATCAACGGGGCTGACTCCCGCCGAGCAGGAGGAGCAGAAAAAGCTCTATAAAATCTATCTGGGCGAAATACGTCAGCAGTTCTCCGAAACCCTCGACAACGTAAGCGTCGAGGAAAAGGACGGCACAGTCGTGCCGTTCAAGGAAGCGTTTCAGAAGAAACAATAATTTCGTCGGTTCAAATCATAAAAAAGCCTTCCTTTCAAACCATGCGCTTAACCGCGCGGTTGAAGGAAGGCTTTTGTTGTTTTATATTTTTAAAGGCTCAAAAGTAATTTAATATTCTACCCCAGCTCAACATCAAACTCCGCCAAATACATTTGAAGTCTTGTCGCGTCGGCTACGGTCACCTCTCCGTTGCCGTCAACGTCGGCGGCGGTGCGCTGTTCATCGGTGAGAGTTTTATATTCCGCGAGGGCGCTTTGTATCTCGGTCACGTCCTTGATGTCAACGCTGCCGTCGAGGTTCACGTCGCCCTTTTTTACAACCGCCTCAAATCTGAATCCGTTCGTCATGGCGTATTTCTCGGCGGCGGAGCCTGATTTGCCGTGAATTGTAAAGCCCTCAACTTTTTTGGTCGCGCTCAGATATCCGAACGCCATTTCACCGATGTTTGTAACGCTTTCGGGAATGGTAACGCTCTTTAAATTCCTGCAATTATAGAAAGCCTTTTCACTTATTTTAGTCACGCTGTCGGATATTGTAACGCTTGTCAGGCTTGTACAGTCGGAAAACGCGCTGTTGCCTATACCCGTTACGCCGTTTAAAATAACCGCGCTTTTTATATTATTATTCCATGAAGCCTCGCCGAAACAATAACCGTCGCCTGTTTTCCCGCTGCCGCCGATCGTAAGCGCGCCGTTTTTAAATGTCCAAGAGCAATTGCCCGTCGCGCCGTGATTAATAGTCTGATATTTTATCTCCTGTTCTTTTGCGTAGGCTTGCGCGTATGAGTTCAGCGGACAGTGAATCGTCAGGTTGACGCAGTCCGCAAACGCAAATTCGCCTATACTCGTCACGCTGTCGGGAATGGTAACGCTTGTCAGCCGTGAGCAGTATTCAAACGCACATCTGCCGATACTCGTCACGCCGTCGGGAATGGCAACGTTTTTCAGGCTTCTGCAGTTTTGAAACGCATCGTCGCCTATAATCCTCACACTGTCAGGTATGGTTACGCTTTTCAGACTTTCGCAGTTTCTAAATGCGCTATCGCCTATGCTCCTGACATTTGCGGGTATGGTTACGCTTTTCAGGCTTCTGCAGTTGTTAAAAACGTAATCGCCAATATTCGTCAAACCCGCGGGTATGGTTATGTCGGAAAGGCTTACGCAGCCGCCAAACGCGTACGCGCCTAT
>JBGUPW010000156.1:0-11019 GCA_045130495.1 Ruminococcus sp.
AAGACAAGAGAGGTTTTTTGTTGCCTGACCCGCCTGGCAGTGGTATAATCAGATCGACAAATCGAGGTTTTCAGGAGTGCAGGAATGGATACGATCAAAAAAGCCGGATTAAACTCCAATCAAATAAAGCTGATCGCTATTATCGCGATGACAATCGACCACGTGACGTGGCTCCTGTTCCCGGGATGTCAGAAGATACGGTGGGTCATGCTCCTGCACGTGATAGGAAGATTGACAGCGCCTATTATGTGGTTCTTTATCGCGGAGGGTTTTCATTACACCCGAAACGTAAAAAAGTATATTGCCCGCCTGTTCATTTTCGCTGTCATATCGCATTTTGCATACAACTTTGCCGGAGGGATACCGTTTATTCCCAATGGATTCTTCAATATGACCAGCGTGATGTGGTCTCTTGCCTGGTCGGTAGTTTTGATGGTCATATTTACAACGGATCAGTTGCCGCAGTGGGGTAAAATTGTTTTGATCCTGATTATCTGCTTTATTACCTTCCCATCGGATTGGTCAACTGTGGCGGCTATGTGTCCGGTATACTTATACATGAATCGCGGCGATTTCAAGAAACAATCGCTTACTATGCTCATATGGACAACAATTTATGCAGTCGTATATTTTATCTTTATGGACAAAGCGTATGGAATCCTTCAGATGTGTACGCTGTTATCATTACCGATTTTGAAGCAGTATAACGGTGAGAGGGGAAAATGGAAAGGCATGAAATGGTTTTTCTATCTCTATTATCCGGCGCATCTGTTTGCAATTGGAATTATCAGAGTGCTCATTGGAAACGGAAGTATCTTCCCTTAGGCTGTCGATAAATTCGAGTTTACCGGGATAACAGCGTTACGTTTGTGTGTTCTTACCTCGAAAAATGTACGTTTGTACGCTCTTACACATCAAAAAAGGAACACCGTTCTGGTGTTCCTTTTTTGAATCTGTAAACCAAAAGGGAGAAGGTGGATTCGAAGGCGAGCGTTAAGAAAACGTGCCGGGGGCACGTTTTTAGCGAGTGCGCAGATGATAACTTTTCCAATAGAAAGTGAAAGCAACAAGCGCGGCAGTATGTTTGACAAGATGAACCAAACCTTCTCCCACCAAAAAATCCTGTCGATACATTCGGCAGGATTTTTGTTAATATTTGATTTTTTGAAAACTAATAAGGAAAAAGATTTTATTTGTAAACATCTCCCCGGTTGCCGACCTCAACAACCTGCACCAGTAAAATATCGTTGTTTACGGAATAAATCACCCTGTAATCTTCCATTCTTAACCGAAAGAAGCCGTCATGACCTTTCATAGCCTTGATATCGCCGACAAAGGGTAATCTGTATATTGCTTTGAAAAGACGCAGTTGCTGCGGTTTCGGCTGTTTGGAAATAAACTTGACTGCCCGTTTATCAATTTCAATCCTGTACTGCATGGATATCAACCCCGCACATTTCGGCAGTCTCTTCAAAGGACACAAAATCCCCTTTGTCCTCGCTGTTTTCATAGCTTTCAAGCAACTGATTACAAAATGCGTCATCTGCCGATTCATCGGCACTGATACCCTGTAAATAGGCAACAACATAACCGAGCTTATATTCGGAAAGATTATCAATTAATTGCAGTGCCAATTCTCTGTTACTCATAAGAAAACCTCCCTTTTCAGGCTAATTATAGTATATCACAAAAACATGTTATGTCAACAAAAGCAAGCTGATTTGTAATCAGCAGGTGGATTTGAAAGCGAGAGCGCAGATGACGGTTCAACAATGACGGAACTGAAAAGAATAATCAGAACCGGAATATTTGCCTGGCATTTACAGTTGAAGATATAGAAAAAGAATATATGAAGGTTCAGACAATGGGGGCGAGAATCATAGAACCGCCGACCAAACGTCCTTGGGGTGCTGTAAGTATGAGCTTATACGATCCCGACAATAATTTAATCTATCTTAGGCAGATGCAATAGTTTCTGCAATAGACAGTGGTCACAAATCATGGACGAAAAACACTTCGGGAAATACTTACATAAAATTATAGGCAACACCGCACAATTAGCGGTGCACGCCTTGCTTGAATCTTGTTCTGCCGGACTGTCCAAAAAATCTTTCTTCGCAATCCGCACACCGTAATCATGCGGTATTGCCTTTGATCTGCAAATTCAGTGTACAGGATTTGAAGCAGCGAACAATCTTCACATAATAACAGCCCAACAGTCGTTAAAGCTGTCGGGCTGTTGTATCTCACTGCGTTATCTTCTCAAGTAGTCGGAAGCTACGGGGAATTCAAAATAGGTGTCGGGGAACGGCTCATTCTTTAGGGTGAAATGCCACCATTCACAATTAATTGGCTCAAATCCGTTGCGGATCATGGCGTGCTGCAAAATCATTCGGTTTTCGTACTGATCTTCCGTGACGTCCTTGCAATCGGGGTGAGAAGTCTCGCTGAACAGATCAAACGGACTGCCCATATCGAGTTCCTTGCCCGTGCTCATATCAAAAAGCGTCAAATCGACAGTGCTGCCGCGGCTGTGGCTCGACTGCTTGGCTATGTAACCCTTTTCAAACAGCTCCTGCTTTTGCAGCTCGGGATAAAAATACGGCTTCATACGGATATCCTGATCCTCTATGCCCCAAAGCACGAAATGCTTTACCGCGCTTACGGGGCGGTACGCGTCAAATATTTTCAGGCGGTAGCCCTGAACAAGCATTTCGTTGCTTACAGCCTTGAGTGCGCGCGCTGCCTCTTTTGTTAGCAGAGCGCAGGGCTCCTCGTAGCCGTCAATACGGTCGCCTATGAAGTTGTAGGTTGAATAGTACCGTATTTCCTGAATGATACCCGGCACATAGTCCGCAAGCAGAACAAATCCCGAAGGGTCTGTAGTATCGGTTATTTGAAAGCTTTTCATAAGGAACCTCCACGGATAATATAATCTATCATAACATGAAACAGACGGAATGTCCATAAAAAGACAACAATATTCCGAATCGGTATTCCGAATCAGTGAGAAACATTTTTTTGGTTGTCGGACAGCTTTGTTCGTTCTTTTTCATACGAGCCGATTTATCCGGTCGCTTCTCTGCCGTGTTTTACGTGCAGCCTGATGATTTCGGAGCCGACGATAGCGCCGCTGCTTTAGCTGTCCGTTCGCAAATAGCAAGGCTTGGCGACTACGACTACGTGATATATAAATTAAAATGCAAAAAAGCTATTTTTCTTTTGCAATTTTATTTTTTTGTGTTATAATAGACAATAACAGACAAAAAGGCGGTGCGTGCGGCATGATTTGCGGTACCTGCCTTGCGGATCATTCAAAAAGGAGAATTAAATATGAAACGCATATCAGTAATTGTTTTTTCCGTTATTATTGTTTGTTTCAGCATTATTTCTGCCTCGGCGGTAGATTATATGTTTGATGCAGACACCGTATCGGACGCGGTATATCTGGAGAATCTCAATTCCGGAGCGGTCGTTTATGAGAAGAATTCGGATCAGCGAAAGTATCCGGCTTCCACCACAAAGATCATGACGTTCGTAATTACTGCGGAAAATGTCAGCGATCTTGATAATACTGCTGTTACGATTAAGCAGGAGACGATTGAAGGACTTGACCCTGACAGCACGGTTATGGGGCTGTCGTCACATATCGGCGAGCAGGTTTCCGTCAGGGATCTTTTGTACGGTCTTATGCTCCCGTCAGGCAATGACGCCGCGCTTGTGCTGGCTGATTATGTCGGCAACGGTGTTTCGGGATTTGTTGATAAGATGAATGCCAAAGCCGCTGAGCTGGGCTGTGCGAACACTCACTTCGCCAATCCACACGGTCTTTATGATACCGAGCATTACACGACCGCCCGCGACATGGCGCTTATCGCCAAGCACGCAATGACGATACCCGGCTTCATGGAGATCAGCAATACGGTGAGTTACACTCCGGAGGGCTTCGATACTCTCCATAACACGAATTTTATGATCGACAAAGACGCCGAAGACGGAGCTTACTACAATCAGTATACAAAAGGCATAAAGACCGGATATCTGGACGAGGCGGGCAAGTGTATTGTAACGTCATCCGATAAGGACGGAGATCAATATGTTTGCGTATGCCTCGGAGCGGAATATTCGTTTGAGGATGATGTAAACTACGCAATGAAGGACACCGCGAAGCTCTATGATTGGGCGTATGCGAATTTGGGTATGCAGACGATTTACAGCCCTGCGGACAGCCTTGCTTCCGTCGATGTGAAGTATGTCCGCAACGGAAAGTTGTTGAGCGCGGTTCCGGAGAAGGATATCAAGGCTTTCCTTCCGAATAATTACGATAAAAACAAACTGACAGTTAATATCAACTGTGCCGAGCAGGTTGAAGCCCCTGTGAAAAAGGGCGATGTGCTCGGAACCGTCAGCGTAAAATATGAGGATTTGGATCTGGGTACAACAAATCTTCTTGCAGCCGAGGATGTTGAGCGTGACATTTCACCCTTCGAGGTGTTTGTAACGGAAAATATTATGCTCCTCGCCATTGTGGCGGCAGTGCTCATTCTGATAATCATTTTGCTGATCGTTCTTATCGCGGTTCGCTCCGCCCGTAAGCGCCGCAAGCCAAAGGGCCGCAGATTCAAAGATTGATCGTTTTAACGCGGCGAGGTTTTCTATAGACAAATAAATTTGGGTATACTATAGGAACCACTGATTAATTCACGCCTAACGGTTGGGTACCCAAATCAATCAATGCTTACTATAATCAAACAATCAAAGCTAAAGGCGGTGTCCTCATGTGCTCAAAAAGTGAGTTGCAGATCATTCTGTCTGAAATGGTGAAAACGGCGAGAGAAACATTCGGCGCTCAGCTTGATTCGGTTATTCTCTACGGCTCTTATGCCAGAGGCGACTATACACCCGAGTCTGATATTGATATTATGATCTTGGTGCGTGGGATAGCTCCTGAAGAATTGTGGAAGTATAAGGATCCGATAATTCAAAAGGAATCCGAGCTTGGACTTAAATACGATATGCTGATTTCCGCTGCTGTAAAGGATATTGAAACATTCGGCAAATATCTTGATGTTTTGCCGTTCTATCAGAATGTGATGAAGGAGGGAATCAGGGTTGCCTGACGAAAACAAGGTATTCCTATCTAAGCATCGCATAGAAATCGCAAAAGAGCGTTTAAAGTCGGCAAAGGTTTTGATTAATATCGGTGATTATAAAGCTGCCGCAAACCGTTTATATTATGCAGCGTTTTCTGCCATGAGAGCAGTTTTGGCTTTGGATGGATTGGATTTCAAAAGACATTCCGGTGTTGTTTCCGAGTTTAGAAAAAGCTATATCAAGACCGGTGTTTTTGCCTCGGACTTATCATACATCATTGACTCATTAAAGGATGTGCGACAGAGCAGCGCTACAATGATTTCTACCTGATTTCAAAGGAAGAAATCTCGCAGAAGGTAAATAATGCCGAGCATTTTGTTTCGGAGATCGAGAGCTATTTACTAAAACAATATAATCAATAACAAAAAAACTGCGTTCGGGAAAACGGGCGCAGTTTTATTGTGCGCCCGACGGCGGACATTTATAACGGATGAAAGTGCCCGACAGCGGGAATGATTTATACGATTTTAGAGAACCTCTAATAATTCCCTGAATTGATCCGCAAAAAAGGGGCTGACTCAAAAACCCGTATGAGTTTTGAGCCGGTCCCTGAAATTTTTTATGTAGGTCGATTTATGTAGATCGATTTTATGACATCACCGATAATAATATGCAGAAGTAATGGCAAAGACTGCCGAGCAGGGTGAAGATGTGCCAGATCGAATGAAAATACTTTATCTTTTTGATAACGTAAAAAATCACTCCGACGGTGTAGAATATTCCGCCGCCTATAAGCAGCCACAGGCAGGTCGTGCTCATCGCGCTGAGCAGCGGCTTGATCGCGATAATAATTACCCAGCCCATAAGAATATAGCAGATGACCGAGGGCTTGCGGAATTTTTCAAGGTCGATCGAATTCAGCGTAATGCCGATAACAGCCGCACCCCATACTACTCCAAACAATATCCAGCCGAGCGTTCCGCCCAGGATCGAAAGAGTGATAGGTGTGTAGGTTCCCGCAATCAAAAAGAATATGGTGTTGTGATCCATAATGCGGAAAAAGCGCTTCGCTTTAGGGTTTGAGATCGCGTGGTAAAGCGTGCTCATACAGTAAAGTATAATAAGACTCGCTCCGAATATCGCCGAGCTTACGACCGTCAAAGCGTCGCCGTATATCGCCGAAACAACGATCAGAACGGCTGTTCCGCCGATTGCGAGAAGCGTTCCTATTCCGTGCGTGACGGAGCTGAAAATCTCTTCTCCGAGTGTATATGATTTTTGGGTCATGTTTTTCCTCTTTTTTGACAATTTATTCGCAAAGCCTTTTTAATCCGGCAATTGCATCTGCGGGATTTTCCGCCTTGAATACGGCTGTGCCCGCAACACACACGTCAACTCCCGCCTCGGCGGTCTGAGCTATTGTGGCGTCTCCTATTCCGCCGTCAGCCTCTATCAGCAGCGAAAGTCCGCGCTTTTCACGCTCTGCTTTAAGCTCGCGTACCTTTGGCATCATGTCAGCCATGAACGACTGTCCGCCGAAGCCCGGCTCTACGGTCATCACCAGCACCAAATCGAGCTCGTCGATATACGGGAACACCGCGCTTGCAGGTGTGGCGGGCTTGAGAACAAGTCCCGCACGCATTCCGTGTGATTTAATTTTTTTGATTGTCGCTTCTATATCGGAATCGCACTCGACATGGAATGTGATTATGTCGGCTCCCGCTGCGGCGAAGTCGTCAATGTAGAGCAGCGGCTCCGAAATCATAAGGTGAACGTCAAAAGGCTTTTCCGTGTATTTTCTTATCCATTTTATAACGGGCGCTCCAAAGGTGATGTTCGGCACAAAATGCCCGTCCATAACATCAAGGTGCATCCAGTCTGCGCCCGCCTCATCCATGCGGCGGATTTCCTCTCCCATAACCGAAAAGTCACAGGATAAAAGCGAAGGTGCGATTTTCATATCAATAACCTCATTTCGTTATCAAAAGGAACTGTTTATCAATGAATTGCGATTACGGCTTGTCTGATTTGCCATTCACTGCAAGGCACCGGATTTCGCGTAATACATCAGTATTACTGCGAAACTCGGCACCGCGCAGAACAAATCATCCTAAGCAAACTAAGCAAAAATTTAAAAATTATTCTGCACAGTTCCTAAGCTCTACGGCTTTTGAATGGCGGGTGCGATTATGGCTGCAAGCGCCCAGAACAAAGCGTAAACGGAAACTTCAAGCGAGCCCATTACGCCGATTCCCGCATACAGCACCAACGGGCAGGCGATTACAAGCCCAAGCGCCACGGCTATAAGCTGAATGATTATTGCAAGCGTGATATTCTGCTTTATGCGGACGCAGCCCGAAACGGCGCGCGCGAGTCCCGACGGCTTTCCGTGCGTGATCAAATAGGAGCGCGACTGTTCCTCAACGGTGCCCTGAGCCTCCTTGATCACGTTGCCCAGACCTGTCGGCAGCACCTTAATGCTGCGGTAAAACAGATTATAAAGCCTTGCCACTAAATCGTCTGTGATGTTGTAGTCGGTGGTGCGGATCAAAAAGCTTATGCCGTTTGCCTCGGCGCGCTGCAATTCGCTCTTGATTTCGGAATCTGCGCGGTAACGGGTGACAAACATAGCTATAAGTCTGCCTGCGCGTGAGAGATATGTGATCTGTCTGCCGTTAGAGGTGTATTTATCTTCATAGTTTATGTCAGGCACGTCAACCTGATATTTGTCCATGAGAGCCCGTGAGCCGACAAGAATACGTTCGCCGTTGATCCAGCCCACCAAGCCCAAATTGTCCTCATACAGAACGCTTTCCACATCGGGAAGCGTTTCCCTTGCTTCGGTCACGACCGACTCAAACGCGTTGGCGATGGGGTTTCCCGCTTCCTTTAAAACTGCGATGCCGCACAGCAGCGACTCGTCAACGTTGTAATCCTCAAAGGTCTTGATACCCTCAAGGTCGATGGCTTCGGCGGGGAAAAGCTCGCTCGCGTCCAACATAACGGCGGTGCTGTCGCAGAACTGCTTGACTGACGGATAGCCCGCGATCATCGCGCTGTAGCCGGTAAGCGTCTTGCAGAGCTTTCTGAGCGGCACATTCACCGAAAGCAAAGTGGAGATCGGGATCGAAAGCGCCGTAATGAGCGCCAAGGTGTTCATAGCCTCGCCGAAGGAGAAGGTGATAAGCCCGTAAATCAGCGTCACAAAGAGTGCCGCGGCGGTCGTTATCGGTGCGAGCCTTGAGGCTAAATCCTCGCTCGGATCGGGCGCATAGGATATTTTCAGAAAATTTGTCGCGAAACGCGTTTTGTGCTGATAGGCGATAAGGTTGTTGTCCGAGGGAGTGCCGTTGAGCATTTTTTTAGCAACATTCTCGTTGTTGTAGATTTTGGCGGCGTACTTTTGTCCCTTGGAGGTCAAAAAACTGAAGTTGTCCTTGACGCGCGACACCATGATAAGCTTGCCCATGTTGTTGGCAAAGAACGCAAGCAGCACGATAACGCTGTAATAGTTGATGTTGAAGCTCGACATATCTCCGAGGCAGAAGAACGACGTCACTGTATGGAGAAGCGCCGCTATCGCCGCGACAGCGACCGCCGTGTCGGAATTTGCCTTTAACTTTAGCAGCGGAGACAGACCGCTTATCATCGAAACGCGGTTAAGCGCGACGGACGAGCCGATGAGCAGCAGGTTAAACACCGCGTATCCGGCGGGAGCAACGGGAATGGCTGAGATGATCCCGTCGGGTGCGACACGGGTTATGACCGTCAGAATTATCGACACCAGTGCGATAACACCGGAAATTATGCTTTTGAAAAACAGCCTTCGGATATTCGATTTAAGCTCATACTTGATTACGCTCTCGTCGTCCTCGCAGGTGTAGTCCTCAACAGCAGGGGCTGCCGGTTCTTTTTCATTGTCGGCTTCTGCATTTTCACGCTCTTTCTTGGGTAAGATCCCCACGACCGCGCCCAAAAGCTTTTCCTGCGCAGTGCGTCCGTCGGTTTTTTGTTTCTTTTCCTCGGGTACGGTCTGCTGAGGTTCGGGACGGATAACGTGAGCCATAACCGACGGGTTCGTTGAATTTGCGTACGCCGTGTATTCGCGTCCGACGACCTCGGAGAACCTGCCCGCCTTGACATTGAGAACGTTGTTTTTGTTCTCTGGGCGGTAAACGGGAACCTTAGCAACGATGCGCTCAGGCTCTTTGCCGTCGATTTCCTTTATGCCGAACAGCTCCTCGTAACGGCTTTTCTGAGCCTCGGCGCGTTCAAGCTCGGCTTTTCTCTGCTCTTCCGCGTTTATATCTATATCAATTGAGTTCAGGCTCTCTATTTTCGGCGATTCCCTGAACTGATCAAGCTCGCTGATAACCTCGCCCGAGATCCGAGTATCATCGGTGTATTCGGGAGACAGGCTGATTATTTTATTGCTTTCGGAGCTGTTTCCCCTTTTTTCGGTCGAGTACCTGTCCGAGCCTTTGCCGCTTTCCTGCGGGTTCAATTTAACGGGGGCTTTCTTTTCGGGAGCTTTGCTTTCCGCAACGGCTTCCGCTTTAAGCTCCTTGGGAGCCGCTTCAACTGCGCCGTCCATTAAAAGCTCGGTCTGCATCGTCGCGGCGGTTTTTTCGCCGACGATCGCGTTGGAAACGTCGGGAAGCTCTTTTTCTTTCGGTTCAAGGTCGTCTGGCATTTCGTTTTTCAGGCGCGGCTTTTTGTCCGCGTTGCTGAAAATTTCCTCAACCGGAGGTTTGGCGCGGTACTTTTCCGCGTTTATCTTCATTTGCTCGTCGTCGGCATTTTGCTGCCGTTCATCAAGAATATTCTGTATTTCAAGCTCCTTAAGCAAATCATTGATTTTATCGGTATCAGACAAATTATCCACGTCCTTTCGTTTAGCATCTTCCTTTGAGCGCGTGATACATCAGCACGCCTGCCGCTACCGAGGCGTTTAGCGAGTTGATCTTTCCCTTCATGGGCAGCGAAACGATCACGTCGCATTTTTCCCGTACAAGCCGCGAAATGCCCTTGCCCTCGTTTCCGATCACAATCGCGCACGCTCCCGACATATCGCATTGGGTGTAGTCCGTGCCGTTCATATCGGCGCCGTAAACCCACACGCCGCGCTCTTTCAGCTTGTCGATCAAATCCGAGATATTCGTCACTCTCGCGACGCGCATATATTCAACTGCTCCCGCGCTCGCCTTGCCTACGGTGTAGCTCAGCCCGGCGCTGCGGCGCTTGGGAATTATGACCCCGTGAGCGCCCGTACATTCGGCAGTGCGAATTATGGCTCCCAGGTTGTGCGGATCCTCGATCTCATCTAAAATTATCACAAAGGGCGGTTCGTTTTGTTCCTCGGCATATGCGAGGATGTCCTCGACCGTGCTGTATTCCTTGGCGGCGGCGAGAGCTACTATCCCCTGATGAGGTGCGCTTCCGCTCAGAAAATCGAGCTTTGCGCGGTCAACCTCCTTTACGGGGATCTGCTTCGCACGCGCTTTGGCGAGGATACCGACAACCGCGCCGGTTTTTTCACCGCGCGCCACGAGAATTTTGTCGATCGGTCTGCCGCTGCGCACCGCCTCGCTCACCGGGTTCCTGCCCGATATAACGTCGGGCTTCGGTTCGGTTTTGTTATCTTTCATACACATTCCTCATTATAGCAATATATAAGTCATTATACCACACCGAACCGAGCGTTAATATTCTTTTATAGAATCAAACGCAATTTTTCACGCAATGCGTACAATTCGCGGCGTATGCCTTGTTTTAGGCAACACCGCACAATTCACGGCGCACGGCTTGCTTGAATATTGTTCCGTCAGCCTGCCCAAAAAATCTCGGCAAGGCGTCAGCCTTACCTCAATTTATTTGTACAATCTGACGAAAAATCTTACTTCGCAATCCGCACACCGTAATTAT
>JBGUPW010000157.1:0-14318 GCA_045130495.1 Ruminococcus sp.
GTAACGATCGCGCCGAAAGCAGCGCCGATGATAACGCCTACCGCAAGATCAAGCACATTGCCGCGGCTGATGAATTCCTTGAATTCACTAAAAAATTTTTTCATTTGTTTGTTTCCTTCTTTCTTATAATATAAATTTTAAGCAGTTTCCTGCCTTTTTTACTATTAACCGAAAATCGCCTTGTGGAAGACCTTCTTGCCCTTCTTGATCACCGCGTAGCCCTTTTCAAACGCGCTCTTGTCAAGCTTTGCGGTCACCTCTGAAATCTTTTTGTCGTCGATCGAGATTCCGCCCTGCTCGATCAGTCTTCTGCCCTCTTTTTTCGAGGGGATAAGTCCGCACTTTGAGAGCAAATCGAGCACACCAATTGCGCCTTCGGTGAAATCGTCGTCGATAAGCTCGGTTGAAGGCATATTGTCGGTGTTCTGCTTGCTGCCGAACAGAGCGCGCGCCGCCTCCTGAGCCTTGTCCGCCTCTTCTTTGCCGTGGATCATCTTTGTAAGCTCGTAGGCGAGGATCTCCTTTGCCTTGTTTATCTCGCTGCCCTCAAGCTTCGCAAGCTCCTCGATTTCGTCGAGAGAGAGAAAGGTGAGCATTTTAAGGCACTTTATAACATCGGCGTCGTCAACGTTTCTCCAATACTGGTAGAAGTCATAAGGACTGGTTTTCTCGGCTGAAAGCCACACCGCGCCCGACTGGGTCTTGCCCATCTTCTTGCCCTCGGAATTCAAGAGCAGGTTGATCGTCATGGCATAGGCGTCCTTGCCTAACTTGCGGCGGATAAGCTCGGTGCCGCCGAGCATATTGCTCCACTGGTCGTCGCCGCCGAACTGCATATTGCAGCCGTAACGCTGAAAAAGAGCGTAAAAGTCATAAGATTGCATTATCATGTAGTTAAATTCAAGGAAGCTGAGCCCTTTTTCCATTCTCTGCTTGTAGCACTCGGCAGTAAGCATTCTGTTGACGCTGAAATGCGGTCCGATCTCGCGGAGAAACTCCACATAATTCAGACCAAGCAGCCATTCGGCGTTATCAACCATCAGCGCCTTGCCGTCTGAAAAATCAATGAATTTACTCATCTGCTCTTTGAAGCAGTCAACATTGTGCTGAATCGTTTCTGCGGTAAGCATTTGACGCATATCGGTTCTTCCCGAGGGGTCGCCTATCATGCCTGTTCCGCCGCCGATCAGTGCGATCGGCTTGTTGCCCGCCATTTGCAGGCGCTTCATCAGGCACAAAGCCATAAAATGTCCGACGTGCAGACTGTCCGCGGTGGGGTCAAAGCCTATGTAGAAAACAGCCTTTCCACTGTTTACAAGCTCTCTTATTTCTTCTTCGTCCGTAACCTGCGCGATCAAGCCTCTCGCTACAAGTTCTTCATAAACTCCCATCAATCTGAATCCTTTCGGTGAATATTCTGTATATTCTATCAATACACCTCTACAAGTATAAACTTTTTTTGTGCAAAGGTCAAGCTTTTTTTACAAACAGTGCCACATTAAGCAGATAAATTTTTAGCGAACTAAAACAAAACCATATCTGAAAAGCAAAGAGCTCCCGGAAACGTCCGATACAAAATTTCAAAACGGCAAAAGATATAAGCAGAAATCACTTGTATTTTTCACCGTTTTATGTTATATTAAATTTGTAAGGGTGTATCCGTAATTTTTGTGAAAACGGACATACGCGTAATACAAATAAAATAATTTTTGCTACGGAGGGATATTTATGGATTATCAAAAGCTCTATGAAATCTGGTGTGAAAACGCGAAGGAAGACAGCGATCTTATTGCCGAGCTCGAAAGCATTAAGGGTAACGACGCCGAGATTTACGACCGCTTTTACACCGCGCTTAAATTCGGAACAGCGGGTCTGAGAGGCGTTATCGGAGCGGGCACCAACCGTATGAACATCTACGTTGTTCGCCAGGCTACTCAGGGTCTTGCGAACTACGTTCTCAAAAAATACGGCGGCGGCGCCGTGGCTATCTCGCACGACAGCCGCATAAAAGCCGATTTGTTTATGATCGAGGCTGCAAGAGTGCTGGCGGCAAGCGGAATCAAGGTTTACATCACAAGCGAGCTTCAGCCTACGCCTGTGCTTTCATATCTCGTTCGTTATTTCAAGTGCCGCGCGGGAATCATGGTAACAGCGAGCCACAACCCCGCTAAGTACAACGGCTACAAGGCTTACGGCGAGGACGGCTGCCAGATGACCGACAATGCAGCAGCTGCCGTTTACGAAGAGATCCAAAAGCTCGATATGTTTGCAGACGTAAAAACCGCTGATTTTGACGAGGCTGTAAAGTCCGGCATGATAGAGTACGTTGACGACAGCGTTTACGACAGCTATCTTGAAAAGGTCATGGAGCAGCAGGTCAACCCCGGCATCTGCAAAGGAGCCGGCTTGAAGGTCGTTTACACTCCGCTCAACGGAACGGGCAACAAGCTTGTAAGAAGAGTTCTGAAAAATATCGGCGTTGAGGAAGTTATCGTCGTCAAGGAGCAGGAGATGCCCGACGGCAACTTCACCACCTGCCCCTACCCCAACCCCGAAATCCACGAGGCTCTTCAAAAAGGTCTTGAGCTTTGCGAAACAGAGCAGCCCGACCTGCTTCTCGCCACCGACCCCGATGCGGACAGAGTAGGTATCGCTGTTCGCGATTACGACGGCAGCTTCCGTCTTATAACGGGCAACGAGGACGGCGTAATGCTGACAAACTATATTCTTTCCTGCAAAAAGGCTGCGGGAACTCTCCCCGAAAAGCCCGTTGTTGTTAAGACTATCGTTACAACTCCGCTCATCAACAAGCTTTGTGATAAGTACGGCTGCGAGCTTAAAAACGTTCTCACGGGCTTCAAATACATCGGCGAGGTCATTCTCGGTCTGGAGCAGAAGGGTGAGGAGGACCGCTATCTGTTCGGCTTTGAGGAAAGCTACGGCTATCTCGCCGGCACCTATGTAAGAGATAAGGACGCCGTCGTTGCTTCCATGCTGGTTGCAGAAATGGCTGCTTACTACAGAAAGCAGGGCAAGTCTCTCGCTCAGGTCATCGACGGAATGTATGAGGAATTCGGTTATTATCTCAACCGCACCTTTGCTTTTGAGTTTGAAGGCGCTGCGGGAATGCAGAAGATGGCTGACATGATGACCTCGGTAAGAGAGAATATTCCCGACTCCATCGCGGGCTACAAGGCTGTTAAGGTAAGCGACTATCTGCTGAAAAAAGAAACCGATCTGCTCACAGGTGAGACTACCGCTCTGACTCTCCCAACCTCGAATGTTATCGCTGTTAACCTCGAAGGCGACAACGCGGTTATTTTCCGTCCCAGCGGCACCGAGCCGAAGATCAAGCTCTACATCACCACCGTCGGCAAGGACAAGGACGATGCGCTTCAAATCTGCGAAAAACTCGTATGCTCCGCCAAAGAGGTTTTGGGACTGTAAGCTTGTTTGAAATCTAATTGAATCATTCTGTAAATGTTTCCCCTCTCACAGAACCGTGAGAGGGGTCTTTTTTGAGAAAAACCAAAAATATTGTCCGCCGGAACCCGAACACAAACAAACGCCGAGATGTGCGCATCATCTCGGCGTTTGGATTAACTTTCAATTTAAACCGTTCTCGGGACTTACTCCAAATGTTCAACAACTAAAGCGTCCTCAAAGCGTTCTTACCTTGTACATGGGCGTGTACCTCGCTTTACTCAGGATAACCGTTTTATCAATTAAGTATTACATTGGACCTTCTCCGGTTTCGTAGAATGGTTCGGTTAAAGCGTTAACTTCTCATGGGACTAATTCTCCTAACATAATTCAAAACGCTTATATAGCTTGCTACAAAGGCTCATAGAAACAAGTGAATGAAGGAAAATTGAAGAAAAGAAAGTTTAAAGAGTAAAAATATTAAATTGTAAGAAGTTCGGAAGCTCCCAAATACTTTTCAGCTCACCGGCACATTTCTTACCAAGGCATTGGAACCAATATATCAAAAAATGAAAGTGGTTTACGTGTTCTGATTCCGCCGCTCCGAATAAAAGTCTTAATCCGTCAACAAATCTGTTTTATAACTTTGGAAATGATTAGCTTATCCGACTTAATAAGATCCGTTCCCCTTCACCAAAAAGCTTTGGGATTCCACATTGGGTGGCAAGCTCCTGATAAAATCTTTGATGTGTCTGATATGGAAAATCTTAACTTTCATATTAAAGACCTCCTTGTTTTTATCTTGTCTATATTATACCATAAAAAATAACAATGTCAATACTTTTTAGAAAAATATTTATAATTTTATTTTTAAAAAAAGTATTGCATCTTGACTCGTTTTGTGATATGATAATAAATATGAGAGTGCATAAGCCTTGTCTTCAGACAGGGCTTTTCTTGTGTTTTCGGGTATTTTGATCAGCCGCTTCTGCGATACTTGTAGCAAAATTACTGCAAAAAACCCAAAATGCAAAAAAACGCTGCCTTCCTCAAATAAAAACAACATAAAGAAAGCAAATTACGAAATGCTGCAAAATACACAATGCGAAAATCATCAGTATCATCAGTGAAATAAAGAAAATATAAAGGGAACATCTAATAGTTATCAATTCTGTAAAAACAAGGTAACTTACTATATTTCGCCAACAACGCTGAGAGTCAGAAAACCGCTTATTTATGCGCTTTTCTGACTCTCAGTTTTTTTTGTTGTCAAAGATGGGATTTCACCTTAAAATCACCCGTCCTGCCACTATGGTAAAAGTATTATACCGAAACACGGGAAAATTTTATGGGCGGCAACAGCTTTTTAGGCGCAACCTTTAACTTCAACGGATTTTTTGCACCGCTTCCGGGTTTGCTGCGGCGTTGCTTTAACGCGTTATACTGATAGCGCTTTGGACTAAAGAGAACCGAAATCGTGTCAGATAGATCAAACGCATGGCAAATTTTTAGATTTTTACATAACATATCGCACAGTAACTATCGAAAAACCTAATTAAATCTGTTATTATTTACTCAAGAGGAAATTATCCCAAAACGAAAAGAGAATAAATATGAACAAAATCTTTAAACGGTTCACCTCTGTCCTTCTGGCATTTGTCTTGACGATTTCGGCGGCACAGTGCGGCTTGACCGCGTTTGCGGCAGAAGCGGGAGCTGACAAAGCTTCAAGGACAATACTGATGTACATTTCGGGTCAGGGAGCGGAGAACGAGGTCTTCAGCTACTGCTCCGACTTCCTGAACCGCGTCACCGACCACGAGATTCCCGACAATGTGAATATCATTGTTATGACGGGCGGCACTCTCGCGTGGAACGATACGCTGCGGCTCGAAGGCGCGGACAGCGTTCGCACGGACTGCAATCAGGTTTGGAAGATGAAGGGCGCTCACGACGGAAAGAGCGGCGCGCTCGTTACCGTTGCCCCCGACGGCATCAGCGGCGCGGAAGCTCTTCCTATGAACGACCCCGCCATGCTCACCGCTTTCCTCGCTTACGGGCACACCAACTATCCAGCAAAAAAATTCGACGTACTGATTCTCGGTCACGGCAGCGGTCCCACGATGGGCTGTGTGACCGATGAAGTCCGGGAGCGTGCGGACAAACAACTGAATATGTCCAACGCCGAGATCTGCACGGCACTGCACAACAGCGGTATCGGCAAGATCGATCTGCTTACCTTCTACGCCTGTCTGATGGGAAGCGCCGAGGACGCCGCCGCGTATTCTACCTACACCGACAATATCCTGTTTTCCTCGGAGATCTTCAATCTGCGCGGTATGAGGGTCAGCGGCGCACTTGACCTGCTCTGCGCCGATCCGCTCACCGACGGCTACACGCTCGGCAAGCGGATGACAGACGACACTGTGGATTATTTCTCCGCCAACAGCGCTTTTTTCGGTGCAGATTGCACCCTGACAGTGCTCAACACAGAAAAGTTCCGTGAGAAGCTCGTTCCCAAGCTCACCGAGCTCGCCGGGCTGCTGACTGACTCGGTGACTGTGCCGGACAACGACGGCGACTTCCGATTTTATGACGAGCTGGCTTCCGTTGACCGTGCGGTGGAGTACGGCAACGGCGGTTTTGATCTGTACGATCTCGGCAATTTTGTATCCGAGCTCGGCATAAACTATTCCGAATTTAACGGTGAAGAATCCGTCGCCGAGCTCACAGAATCGCGCAACGAATACACCGACCTGTCCGTGGCAATCTTGAACCTCCTCGCGGATGACAGCCTGCTCTATCACCGCTATACGGACAGCAAGTCCAAGCCGACCTCGCAAACCTACCGCCGCGACAGCGAGGGCAAGCTCCGCGACAGCGGCAAGCATTTTTATTCCACAACGGGTCTGAGCCTCTATTTTGACCGCAGAAGCTCGTGGTCGTCCTCCTTCTATTCCGAACAGATAGACGGTATGCTCGCCCTCAACGAGTTGGACGAAGGCTCAAAGGCATTCCTTTCGCAATACAGAGAATCTGTCATGCTCTACTCTCTCGCCGGTTCCGCAGGCAGAGCAGTTTCCGCGCTCAAAAACGGCGGTGCTTCAGTAGTCACTGGCGACGATATCATTGCCTACTGGAAAGAGAAAAGGCTGTGGGAAATCGATAATTCTTACATGGGCGTTCACAATTCCGGCGTGCGCGACGTTTGCGCCTTTTTGGAAAGAGCCGGTTATGATGTTCAAGCCTTTATCTCGGACAAGGCGCGTCAGCAGTCCGACGAGGTGTTAACCGCCGACGGTCTTTCGGTGTCCCTCGCGGAATCCGCAGACAGCAAGGGTGTTTACATCCGCGTGAAAATCGCGCCCGAGCACGACAGGAACGGACAAACCGTTTCGGTCAATATGCGGTTGAAGATCAAGAATGATTTTAAGAACTATCAGGGACGGGAAGCAGCCATAGCGCATCTAAAGGACAAGTTTGTTTCATATTCCGACAAACTCCGCACCGGAAGCCTTTCGGCGGACGATGTGATGCGTGCGGCGTTCGACACAGACACAATGGCGGAATATTTGCAAACAGTCTACAGCAATGCCGGGTATGAGATCGACCTGTTCGACGGCAATTATTTCGCCCTCTGCGACAGCGCAGGCAACAAATATGTTATTCAATATCTGCCCGGCGACAGCGTGACGCCCAAAGCTCAGGTGCCCGTCTTGATCGAATACGATGAGGAAACGCAGGCTCTCGGACAGATAGAGTTCACATTCGACGAAAACGGCATCGGCCGCGCGACAAGCTTTATCCCCGGCAAGCACAAGACCGACACCGCCGACGGAGCTATCCCGCTTTCCGATCCCATTTTTGACGGAGCTACCGTCAGCGTGATCCTCAACGCCGAAAGCAAAAGCAGTTGGGAGCTGTCCCATTACGCGATCAGCCAACCGATCGCGCTCACAAATGACGCTTCAAGAGGCTTGACCATGCAGGCGAGCCCGGTAGACGTTCTCCCCGATGTGATCGGCTATGAGGTCGAATACTATATCACCGATGTGTACGGCAGCGAGGTCTTGCTTGATGTGAACGACAGCACGCCGATGCTGCGCAATATAGCCCATGCGACCTTGACCGCCTCGGGGCTGGTCTACGACGGTCAGCCTCTCAGGGAAGGCATTGACTACGAAAAATATACAGCCGAAGACGGCGTGTTCTTCTTCGGGATCGGCAGCTACACGGGCAATCTATCGGCTCAGCCGTCCTTTGAAGAAAAGGAAGTTCACGTCTACCGCGAAAGCATGGACGAGAACGAGACCGTTTCCGTGCGGTTTTACGAGGACAAGCCGCATATTCCGTATGTCGGCTTCAAGCAGTATTACGACTCCTTCATGCTGGGCGATCTCAAGGTCTCACACAATGGAAGCAGCTACACGCTCACCTCCGACGGCGGACAAACTGCGACGCTCGACGCGGCAAACGGCACCTTGGCAACAGATGATTTCAACGGCTTTATCACCCTTCCAAAGCTTGTTTCCGGCAGCGGAAGCTCGCTTGCCTACGGACTGATGCCATATCTGAGTTTCACCGGTGAGGAGATCGTTCGCGAGGGTTCGCCCGTGACAGTTGATTTCGGCAAATACGGCATCGAAGTATACGGTGAGGCTGATGATGTGTATCTGCCTCTCTCGACGCTCAGCGACCTCTTTGAGACCGGCAAGAATTACCGCGTGGAATACAACGGCAAAAATCTATATGTCGTTGACGGCAACCGCACGGTTTACGCGTCGTCGGCAAAGGACGAGGACGAAGAATATTACGCACCGCTCATGACGGCGGAAAAGCGCCCCGCCGATTTGATTGAATTCACCTATAATGAGCTGTGCTTCAGCGTCGATAATTTTTACGGTTTCCCCGGAAGCGCCCGTCTGAATGACGCTGTCGCGGAATACGGTCTTGACAAGGCGCTGGAAAACTATGAGCCGACAATCAAGGAGCTGCTTTGCTCCGAGGATCCGGCAGCGCATATTGTCGGACTGCACCTTCTGTTCGACGGAGCACTTGATGATAAGGGACATACTGAATTTACCGATTGGATCAACATCGTGCTGACCGATAACGATTTTGCCCGAACCGTCTCGGAGCTTGCCGATCAATATGATCTGAAAACGACCGAAGCATCAGAGGCGCATAACAAGGCGGCAAAGGAAGTCCCCCCGTTCAAGGAAAGCGCATACGGCAAAGAAAGCTACATCGTAAGAGGTGACACCGCCGTATTCACCTTCGATGTATTCCGTGCAGACAGAAGCGGCTGGAACCGTTACTATGCCGACGGCACGCCGCCAAGTGAAAAAGATACCTATTACTCCTTCCGCTGCGCGCTTGAAAAAGCGCAAAATGACCCTGCTGTGAAGAATTTTGTAATTGACCTGAGCACTAACGGTGGCGGCGAGTCCGACGCGGCAATGGCTATCATGGCACTGGTGACAGGCGAAAGCTACATCCGCAGCGAGAACACTCTGACCGGCGGCGTTTCGGTGGTGCATTATGCTGTAGACCGCAATCTTGACGGCGTATTCGACGAAAAGGACAGCGCGGTCAGCTACGACCTTAATTTGCCGTTGTTACCAGCCTGAAAACCTATTCGAGCGCCAATATGCTCGCCTCTCTGCTGCATGAAAACGGGATCCCGATTCTCGGCGCGAACAGTCTTGCGGCGGCGCCTGCTCGGTCATCACCAAGCCGACTCCCGAGGGATGGGAGTACAGCCACTCGTCCTACACACGCCTTGCTGACGCTGATTTGCAGAATATTGACGGCGGTGTGCCGGTTGACGTGCCGCTTGTAACGAAAGACGCCGCAGGCACAAAGGATTACAGCAGCTTGTATAATATTGACCGTCTCAGCGGTACCATCAATACCTACTACGGCGGTATGAAAATCGGCGACGTGAACCTCGACGGCAGCATAACAATCGACGACGCAACACTCATTTAAAGAGCCGCTGTTGAACTGGAAGCCTTCTCCGACCTGCAAAAGCAGCTCGCCGACGCCAACTCAGACGGCAGGGTATCTATCCTCGACGTGACCTGCGTCCAAAAATACCTCGCAGAACACACCACAGGCACCGGCAGAACAGGAGAACCATTCACAAAATAAGGCACTTTCAATAATAAAGCACGGGATAGCCCCGAACCGAAAACCTTCGTTTGACACAATTCAAGCCTAAACGGGCACGCAACCCGCTTGCATATTTTTCGGCTTCAATAAAGGCAACACCGCATAATTACGGTGTGCGGATTGCGAAGTAAGATTTTTCGTCAGATTTTTGGACAGTCTGACGGAACAAGATTCAAGCAAGGCGTGCGCCGCGAATTGTGCGGTGTTGCCTTAAATGTTCGATATGCTTAATTCCGTAAGACCGACTCTCTACAATATGAATCTGTACAGTAATTAATCGATACGATTTTTTCCTAAAAATTCAAATTGCAGCAAGACTTTTTCAAATAACTGTGTTATAATAGTTAAAATGGAAATAACCGCATTGCGAAAATTGTATGTCATTTTGTCCCGTAAGGGCTTTAAAAAATTAATAAAATCGGAGGTATAATAAAATGATCAAAGTTGCGCTTTATGACACTAAAGCATACGACAAACCGTCCTTTGAGCGATACGGCACTTTGCACGATATTCAATTCCGTTTTCTTGAAACGAAGTTGAATAAGGACACCGCAGCGCTCGCCGAGGGATGTGACGCGGTATGTGTTTTCGTCAACGATACTGTGGACGCTGCCGTGATAGACGAGCTATATAACAGAGGCGTCAAGCTGATTGCTCTGCGCTCAGCGGGATACAACAACGTTGATGTCAGGGCGGCTTTTGGAAAAATACACGTTGTTCACGTTCCGGCGTACTCACCTTATGCTGTTGCAGAGCACGCGGCAGCTCTGCTGCTTACTTCCGTGCGCCGTATCCACAAGGCATATAACCGTACTCGTGAATTCAATTTTTCGCTCAGCGGACTGACAGGCTTTGATTTGCACGGCAAAACCGTAGGCGTTGTCGGCACCGGTAAGATAGGTCGGATATTCATTGATATCTGCCGCGGCTTCGGCATGAAGGTGATCGCATATGATCTCTATCCGGTTGACGGAATCGACTATGTTTCGCTCGACAAGCTATTTGCCGAAAGCGACGTAATCTCTCTGCATTGTCCTCTGACAGATGAAACAAAGCATATAATCGACAAATCCGCTATTGAAAAGATGAAGAAGGGCGTTGTAATTATCAACACCTCGCGCGGAGCACTTATTGATGCAGAGGCGCTGCTCGACGGAATCAAGAGCCGAAAAGTCGGAGCGGCGTGCCTTGATGTATATGAAGAAGAAGCAGACATCTTTTTCGAGGATCGTTCCGGACACATTATGGACGACGAGCTGCTCTCTCTCCTGATTTCAATGCCGAACGTGATAGTTACCTCACATCAGGCTTTTCTTACGGAAGATGCACTTAATAATATCGCGGAAACGACAGTCAACAATATCCTTTCGTACTACAACAACGACGGAATGTGCGACAATGAGTTGTGTTACCGCTGCGGAAATATTGAACGCTGCAAAAAGAAGCGAAAAGAAAGATGCTTCTAATGGCTCGGCTGTAAGCTTGCGCCGATTGTTGCGATCTATAAATGATAACAAGCGGAGATTTTTCTTCAATTATGAATATCTGCTACGGAAAAGTGAAAAATAATTAAAACTATATTGACACGGTGTAAATTATATGCTATATTATAATTACACCGTGTCAATTATATTTTGAATGGAGGTGATTCTATGCCAAAGGTTACGGAAGAGCATAAGGAAAATCGCAGGCAGGAAATCATCGACGCCTGCGAAAAGATTTATAAGGAAAGAGGCTTCACTGCCGTCAACATCAAGGAGATCAGCACTGCAACAAGCTTTACCCGTCCTGCGATCTATTCCTATTTCGAGACAAAGGATGAGATTTTGCTTGCGCTTTTAAATCGGGAATACGAAAAATGGATTTCCGCTCTGGTAGACATCGAACAGCAAATCAAGCAGGATGACAGGAAAAATACTGCCTCACTGATTGCACATACGCTTGACGGCAGAGAGATACTTCTGCGTATTCAGAATATGAATCTCTTTGAAATGGAAATAAACTGCCGTGTAGAAAGGCTCGCCGAGTTTAAGGTGCTGTACCGAACAGTTGTTGAAGCTCTGACAAAAATCGCTCAGTCGTAAAAGACCGGGCAACCTTTTCGGGCTACCCGGTCTTTTCTTTAATTTGGGTTTAAAATGACAACTCACATTAGGGATATGATATTAAACTTCAATAACCGTCAGCTTACACTTCCGATTGCGGTCTCATGCTTTTCAACCTGTTTTTCTTTTTGGCAAATCAATTTATCGGCAGACTGCTCTTCCTTTTTGTGTCCCTTTGTATAATAAGAGAACGGAGCCGTGAGCAGAATCGAGCCGTAGTAGGTTATGAAACGCCATGCAACGATAGCGGTCTTTGTGCCGGCTCCGAAGAAGCCTCCGTAATACAGTGCAAAAGCCGCCTCTGCGCCGCCCGACGCTCCGGGGAGCGGAATGAGGTTGGAGGTAAACAGCACGAACGACTGAATACAGATAAAGTCGAACAGGCTGCCGACGGGCATTCCGTTCTGTGCGGCGATATTCGGCATATCAAAGGCAAGATATACAAAATACGGAACCGACAGAATCAAAAGCACCTGAACCGAAACGAGCGCATATACGGTAACAACGCGCTTGCGGTTCTGCATGAGCATTTTGTTTGAGTCCAAAAACATACGGAACTCTTTGTTGAGCTTGGCTATCTTTTGCGCCGAGTTTTTAACTTTCAGCTTGAGAAGAATTTTTGTTATCAAGCCGACGAGCTTTGCCGTAAGGCGCTCCGAAAACGAAATTATCAAAAACAAAACCGTTATGGCGAGCTGCACCAAAAAGCCGAGCACTACAAACGCCGACGACCAAAAACCCCTAAAGGCGCTGCTGAAAAGGTCAAATTTTAAGATTATGGCGGCAATGCTGAAAGCCATTGTTACAAACTGATAAACAATAAATTTTTGCGTCATGCAAGCCGAGCCGAAGCCGACGCTTATTCGCATTTTCGACATCAGATAAAGCTGCATTGGCTGGCCGCCCGTGCTCGACGGCGTTACGGCGCTGAAAAAAACTCCGACGCAGCTTATTTTCAGCGCGTCCAAAAACCTTAGTTTAGGATATTGCGACCTCAAAAAAACAAATGTCACTACCGAGTCAACAACAATATTCAGATCAAAAACGACAAGCCCGATGATAAGCAGCCACCACTTGATTCCCTCCCGCGTTCGGAAAAGGTCGATGACCCCGTCCTCGGAAACAACGAAGTAAACAAGCAGAAACGCTGTGAGCACTCCCACTATTATATTGAATATCGCAACTCCGCTTATCCTGAATCTCCTTTTTTTCTCTCCAAGAGAAGCTCTCTCCAAAATTATCAATCCTTCGCAGAATTATACCGATAATATAATACATCTTCTCCCCTGTCTTTGCAACAACAAACTTGTAACCTTAAATTACAGCTATATCCTATTTGGCGCTCAGGCGTGAATAATCCGTTCGTGACCCCGAAAGGCAACCCATTCCCGGAAATCTTTCTCCGCAAAAAATGACGATATTTTGCAAGAAATACTTAAATATTAATATTTTGCTGCCTTGTAATAACTAAATAAATATGTTACAATAGTATCGGGTGATAGTATGGATTTTTTTGACGTAGTAAACGTATACGGGCTTGTTTTCGCGCTGTTGCAGGCCATACCGCTTTTTTTATACAGCAGAAAGCACCCGACCTCGCCCGATGCTTTTCCCAACATAGCAATGGTATACCTCGACCGCATAGGGCGGTTCGGCTCGCTGTTTCTGATGTCGTTTCACTTGGGCTTTGCCGAGCGCGGCTTTACCGAGCCAAAGGATTTGATGAAGCGGTTCTGGATAATAACAATGGCGATACTCGTCGCGGCGTGCCTGCTTATGTGGGCAGTCTTTGTTAAGCGCGGAGGCAGAGGGCTCGCCAAGGCTATCGCGGCGGTCAGCGCGTCGTCGGTAATGCTCAGCGGAATTTTGCAGGTTAATATTCTTCTTTTAACGGCGGGTTTCATATATCTTATAGGAGAGCTGTATATAATACGCTGCGTCATACCAAAATGAACCGGAGGCAAATATGAATGTTTTAATGCTGTTAAAACCCAAAGAAACGGTAAAATACATCTACGACAACAATACGCTTCGTCAGGGGCTTGAAAAAATGCGCGCTCACGGCTACACCGCAATCCCCGTCATAAGCGAGGACGGAAAGTATATCGGAACCGTAAGCGAGGGCGATTTTCTTTATTACCTCGTTGACCTGCGCAGGAATGTCATCACCGACAAGGAAAAGCACAGAGTCAGCGATATAATAAGAAAGAACTTTAACCCTGCGGTGCGTATCGACGTGAGCATGGACGAGGTGTTCAACAGAGCCGTCAGCCAGAACTTTGTGCCTGTTGTTGACGATTTCGGAACGTTTATCGGAATCGTCACAAGGCAGGACATCATAAGATATTTCATCAAAAAATAGGCAGCATGACTATGCTGTTGAATGGGAGCCACTTGCGGGCTCCCATTCAACAATATTGATAAAATAACAGACATATTATATATTATCGTAGTATCTTGTTAACGCTAAAACTTTACTTCTGGATAAAGATGTTTAAGTTTAGTTCTGGAGTCAGAAGTTGTGAACTCCCACGAAACAGATTTCTGGGCAGCGTTGCGTGAGGTAGCCCATGCAGTTAATTGGTCATTCAAGGCTTCAATAGATGGAATTCTGAC
>JBGUPW010000158.1:0-12821 GCA_045130495.1 Ruminococcus sp.
GCGTCAGCCTTACCTCAATTTATTTGTACAAGCTGACGAAAAATCTGACTGCGCAATCCGCACACCGTAATTGTGCGGTATTGCCTTTAGTTCATAAAAAGCACCGTCATTTCGGCGGTGCTTTTTTGAATGGACAGTATTGATTGATGTTTGATGTTTGCCCTAAACTATACCCATGAAAATGAGTAAAGCAAAAGATGGATAGCCTTTGTTAAATTTGCATTCCGTGTCTGTTTTACAGCGGGGCAAGGCAGGCGGCTTTTAGCAGTATAAAGATACCTTTCCGTTAGCGCTGCGTCAGAACGCGGGAATAGCGTTAAAGTTTATGTGTTAAACGTTAGAAGCGCGGACTGAATGTCGGCCCAGCCGACTGCGGACTGAATGTCGGCTCAGCCGACCGGCGTTTATTTTTTGGGCGAGAGGTTTTTCTTGTATTGGGCGGGGGTGCAGCCGTAGACTTTTTTGCATTGGGTGATGAACGACTTTACGTTTGCGAAGCCGTTCTCAAATGCAGCCTTTGAAACGGTCGAGTTTTTGGAGAGCATATCGTTTATGGCGTTTTCAAGCCTGAGATTCGCCAAATATTCCGAAAAGCTTACCTGTGTCACGCTTTTAAAATATTTGGAAAAATATGACGGAGAAAGATTTACCACGCTCGAAATTTCGTCGAGAGGGATCTCGCGCTTGTAGTTCTCGTTGATATAAGCTATCGCCGTTTTCGCGTATGAGAAATCACGTCGGGGTGCAGACGGCGAGCCTGCCGCTCTTCTGAAAAATATGCATTTTGTCAGCAGCAGATAGTACAGGCGGTTGATAAGGGAAATTTGGAGAAGCGCCGAATAATCTGCTTTGTTGTCAACATCGGCGATCTGTTTGAGAACCTCGATTATATCCGGTCTTACCTCGGGGTTTTCGTCAACGTCAAAGGTCAGACTGTCTATCGACTTGCAGAACAATCTGATGTATTCAAATGAAAAATTAACGCAGAGCAAGCTGCAGCCGTTTCCCTCTACAGGCCGCACGAGATGAACGTCCTCGCTGTTAAAAAGGATAAAATCGCCATGGTTGATAACGCTCGTTTCACCGTTGCAGATACACTCCGATTCTCCTTGTATTACATAAACTATCTCGGGCTCGCGGTGCCATTGCAGCTCGGTCTTGCGGGTCTCGGGCGACATATCTTCGCGCATGATGGTCGCGGGAATGTTATTGTTGTAATTCACCACGTCATATATGTATTCCATTATAAAATCTCCCTGCGCTAAAAATTGCGCTTGAAAAAAACAAAAAATTGTTGTAATATTGTTTTAATATAAATTAAAATACGAGTTTAAATATAAGTTTTAATATATATTATATAGAATATGTTCATTTATTGCTATGTATTTTTGCTTGTTTTATATGGACAAATGTTGAGTGAGGATTATATGGAACCATTTGCAAAGAATCTTGTTGACTTTCGTTGTTATTCAAACGGAAATAATGAGATAAATTCGGGAATATCTGCGAAAAACACCCACAACGGAACCTATAAGCTTATCTATATTTACAAGGGTTTATGCAGGATAAATATTGACGGAAAAGACTATAATGCGTCCGAAGGATATTCGGTGTTGGTTTTTCCCTGCTGCGAGTTTGACATAGATGAAACGCCCGGTGTAAGATACACGTGGATCGAATTTTCGGGTTTTGAGAGCGCCGCGATCCTCGGCAGAACGGCGTTCAGCAAAAAGAATCCCATGCTCGGAACAATTGATATGGACGGTTTTGAGGATTTTTTTGAAATGCCTGTGAACTCCGGCGAGCCCTATTCAAATTTTCGTCTCGGCGGGTGCATTATGCTTCTCCTTTCATACTATATGGAGAAGTTTCCCGGCAAGTCATTTGAGTCGGAGGGCTATGTTTATAAGGCGTGTCATTTTATAAATCAAAACTACAGTCAGCACGGCTTTTGCGTTAAGGACGTTGTTGAATCGCTTAAAATCGACAGAAGCTATCTTTATCGTATTTTTAAAAATGAAACGGGAGTTTCGGTAATAGATTACATTACGCGGTGCAGAATTGCAAAGGCGGAGATTTTGCTTGCAAACAGCAACTTGTCTATCAAGGACGTGGCTTACTCCGTCGGATTTAACGATCAGATGTATTTTTCCCGCGTTTTCAAAAAATTGAACGGCAGAACCCCTACAAGCTTCAGGGAAAGGATATTTAAAAGCCGCTGACAACCATAGGCTATCAGCGGTTCGTTAGGAGATTTTATTTTTTCAGTTCAGCATGAATGACATTCGGAAAGCACCATAAACAGAGCCGCGTCTGAAGCTAACCTGCGGATATAGGTTCGTGTGTTGAGGCTGTCTACTCCGCCGAGCATGAGTTTAACGGCGTAGGTTTTTTCTTTGGTGCATACTCCCAGATATACCAAGCCGACGGGCTTTTCGGCGGTTCCGCCGGTGGGTCCCGCGATTCCCGTTGTGCTCACGGCTATGTCGGCTCCCGAAAGCTTTTTTACGCCCTCTGCCATTTGCATGGCGGTTTCAGCCGACACCGCGCCCAATATGGTCAGAGTTTCCTCGCTGACGCCTAAAAGCTTTGTTTTTATTGAATTGGCATATGAGCAAACGCCGCAGTCAAACACCTCGCTTGAGCCGCTTACTCGGGTTATTCTTTCACTGATAAGTCCGCCCGTACAGCTTTCGGCTGTGGCAACGCGTTTGCCCGTTTCACGGAGCTTTGCTACAACATCTTCCTGGAGCGTGTACTGATTGATGTTGTTTTTTCTTAAAAGCTGTACTATATCAGAATCTGTTAGTGTTACCATAATATTGCTTTCCTTTCGTAATTGTAGCTTTATTGTAACACTTTTACGGCGGCTTTGCAATTATTTTCCTTTATTATTTAAGGGAACCTCTAAAAATTCCCTTAATTATTTATTGTGATAATTTGTGATTTGTGATTATTTGTGATATTTTTGAATATTCCCGATTGGAGGATGATTATGGCTTGGTTTTTCAGCGAGTCGGAGATAGAGACCGACTCATATTTTCTGAGCGGAGAGAATGCAGCTCACGCAAAGGTTTTGCGCCTGCGTGAAGGTGAGGAGGTGACGGTGGTTACGCCGCTCGGCGTTCAGTGCGAATGCGAATATGCGGGAGATAATATGCTGCGCGTAAAGAGCCGCAAGCCCTGTCAAAACGAGCCTGATGTGTTTGTCACGCTTTATCAGGCGCTTCCCAAGAGCGATAAAATGGATCATATCGTGCAGAAATGCGTCGAGCTGGGCGTGAGTAAAATCGTGCCTGTTATCTCGTCTCGCTGCGTCTCACGTCCCGATAAAAAATCACTTGAAAAAAAGCGCGTTCGTTGGCAGAAAATCGCGCTTAACGCCGCCATGCAGAGCCGCAGAGGGATTATTCCCGAGGTGGGCGACTGCGTTTCCTTCGGCGAAGCTGCGGAGCTGGCGAAATCAAATGATATAACCGTGTTTTTCTATGAGGAGGGCGGCGCGCCCGTCAGGGACATTCTGAAAGGCAAGCCCGGAGCTATAGGAATTTTTATCGGCAGCGAGGGCGGCTTTGAGCCTGCGGAGGCTGAGCTTGCGATAAAGAACGGTGCGGCAGCCGCGACTTTGGGAAAAAGGATTTTGAGAGCCGAAACCGCTCCGCTTGCGGCGCTTTCCGTCATCATGTATCAGACAGGCAATTTTGATTAATACATAAATTTAAGGAACCTGAAAAAATTCCCTTTAGAGGTTCCCTTTATATAAATGAGAAAGGAAAATTAAAATGATTGGAATTATTTGTGCAATGCAGATCGAGGCTGATGATATCATAGCTCTTCTCGATAACATCGAAACGACCGAGAAATTCGGTATGACCTTCACGAACGGCACGCTTGACGGCAAAGAGGTCGTTATTGCGGTATGCGGCATAGGCAAGGTCAACGCCGCTATGTGCGCCGTCACGATGATAAACGACTACAGCCCCGACATTGTGCTGAACAGCGGAGTTGCGGGAGCGGTATCTCCCGTTGTGAGTATCGGTGATTTGGTCGTCGGAACAAAGGCTGTTGAGCATGATATGAATATGACTCCGATCGGCTGCAAGCAGGGCGAGGTGGAGCTTCCGTCCGGTAAGATGATTTATTTTGAGTGCGACAAGGAAGCCTCGCTTCTTCTTGAAAAAATCTGCTCCGCTATCGAGGATACCAAAACCGCAAGAGGAGTTGTCGCGAGCGGAGATATTTTTATCTCAGACCGCAGTCAGAGATTCAGACTCAACGAGCGCTTCGGCGCGCTTGCCTGTGAAATGGAGGGCGCGGCTATCGGTCACGTCTGCTTCTGCTGCAAAACGCCGTTTGTTATTCTCAGAGCTATCTCGGACGACATAAACGAGAACAAGGCAATGGATTTTGTCAAGTTTTGCAGCTTGGCGGTAAAGAAAACCGTAGCAGCCGTTGAAGAGTTTGTCATAAAATATTGACAATAGCGCTTTATTGCGGTAAAATAAAAGTTAACGTTTATTGGAAAAACTCAAAAAAGGGGTATGAAAATGAAGTTAACAGGTGCAGATATCATTTGCGAATGTCTTTTGGAACAGGGTGTGGACACGGTTTTCGGCTACCCTGGCGGAGCGGCTCTCAACACCTACGACGCGCTCTACAAATACAGAGACAGAATCAATCACATTCTTACGGCTCATGAGCAGGGCGCTTCTCACGCCGCAGACGGCTACGCGCGTTCCACCGGCAAAACAGGCGTTGTGATTACAACGTCGGGACCCGGCGCGACGAACATAGTAACGGGCTTGGCTACCGCTAACATTGACAGCATACCTCTGGTTGCCATTACGGGCAACGTAACAACCGACCAACTCGGACGCGACAGCTTCCAGGAGGTCGATATCGTAAATATTGTTAAGCCTATAACAAAGGGAAGTGTTTTGGTTAAAAAGGTCGAAGACCTTGCAACCGCTATCCGCAGGGCTTTCAAGCTTGCAAACGACGGCAGAAAGGGTCCCGTGCTTGTCGATGTTCCGAAGGACGTCACAGCAGCCGTGACAGAGTTTGAGCCCGCCGTTCCCGAGGCACCCGCTCCCGATGAAATAGCTAATCCCGACAGCATTGCGCGTGTTCAGGATTTGATCCGCAAGTCCAGACGTCCGATGATCTACGCGGGCGGAGGAATCATCAGCGCAGGTGCGTGCGAGGAATTCAAACAGTTTGCCGAGCTTATCGACGCTCCCGTTTGCTGTTCGCTTATGGGTCTTGGCTGTCTGCCTGCGAGCCACCCGTTGTGCATAGGAAATATCGGTATGCACGGCGGATATGAAACGGGTAAGGTGACAGCGGCGTGCGACCTTATAATTGCTATCGGAGCGCGTTTCTCCGACCGCGTGGCAGGCGACCGTGAAAAGTTCGGCGAGCAGGCGAAGATCGTTCAGCTTGAAATTGATGAAGCCGAAATCAACAAGAACGTCAAGGTTGACGAGTATATATTAGGCGACGCGAAGCTTATTTTGCAGGCGCTTCTTAACGGCTTGGAGAAGCAGGAGCACAATGTTTGGCTCGGCAAAATCGAAGTGTGGAAGCATTACCTTGACAATGTTTCAAAGCCTGTGTCGGAGTATATTCTCCCTCAGGAGGTAATAGAGGCTGTAAACGAGCTCAAGGCGGACGACGATATTATTGCTACCGACGTCGGTCAGCACCAGATGTGGGTTGCTCAGTGCGCCAGGATAGAAGCCGAAAAGACACTGCTCACCTCGGGCGGTATGGGCACAATGGGCTTCGGCATGGGAGCTTCCATAGGTGCTCAGGTTTCGCACCCCGACAAGCGTGTTTTCCTGTTTACGGGCGACGGCAGCTTCCATATGAACCTCAACGAGCTTGTCACGATGAAGTCTTATGATCTTCCCGTTATCGTGCTTGTTATGAACAATGAGGTGCTCGGCATGGTGCGCCAGTGGCAAAAGCTGTTTTACGGCAGCCGCTTCTCGCAGACCGACCCGCACAGAGCCACAGACTTTGTAAAGCTTGCAAACGCTTTCGGCGTTGAGGGAATGAGGATAACCAAGAGCGAGGAGGTCAAGCCCGCTATTGAAAAGGCTCTCGCGATGAACACCACCGTCGTCATAGACTGTCAAATCAGCCCCGACGCCAATGTTCTCCCGATGATCCCTCCGGGAAAAACCGTAAACGAAATCGTTACCGAGATGTAACGCGGAATAAAAATATTAAAGCCGTCAGGCGGGTTCGTCCTTCCTGACGGTTTTACTTTTGCTGTTGAGTTTAAATTTGTTGTCGCTGACGACGATTAACCATGCGGCTCATATGGCTCATAAGAACATACGGTAATATGAGCCACATGATAAAAATGGCTTATCTATGCGGTTTTTTCATTCGGCTCACCTTGATAATAATATGAGCCGAATGGAGAGAAACGCGGCAAAACACATTCGTTTCAGCGTCATAAGGTTCATATCTGCCTCATGCGGCTCATATAGTTTTTAATGTGAGCCGCATGAAAAAGTCCGGTGTTTAAGCCATTTTTTCCATGCGGCTCATATTGTCACGTGCCTTAAGGGACATATGAACTTCTTGGTGAACCAACGTCATTACCCCGTCCGGTTGTTGATAGGAAACAGAACGTTTGATTCAACGCACAAGGGAGCCCGCAAGGGCTGTCGCAAAACTACCGGAATTATCCATAAGCAAACCTCCCGTTCTTAACATTGAAACGGGAGGTTTGTTTGTAACATATTATTTAATTATTTCCTTACCGCCCATGTACGGTCTGAGGGCTACGGGGATATTTACGCTGCCGTCGGCGTTGAGGTTGTTTTCAAGGAATGCTATCAACATTCTCGGTGGAGCTACGACGGTGTTGTTGAGCGTGTGGGCGAGGTACTTGTTGTTCTTGCCGCCGTTTACTCTTATCTTTAGACGGCGCGCCTGAGCGTCACCGAGGTTGGAGCAGGAGCCGACTTCAAAGTATTTCTTCTGACGGGGCGACCATGCTTCCACGTCGAGGGAGCGAACCTTTAAGTCAGCCAAATCTCCTGAGCAGCATTCGAGTGTGCGAACGGGGATATCGAGTGAGCGGAACAGGTCAACCGTGTTCTGCCAGAGCTTGTCGAACCACATCTTGCTGTCCTCGGGCTTGCAGACTACGATCATCTCCTGCTTCTCAAACTGGTGGATTCGGTACACGCCGCGTTCTTCTATTCCGTGTGCGCCCTTTTCCTTGCGGAAGCAGGGGGAATAGCTTGTGAGCGTATAGGGGAGGTTTTCTTCCTTGTGTATGGTGTCGATGAATTTTCCTATCATTGAGTGTTCGCTTGTGCCGATGAGATAGAGGTCTTCGCCCTCGATCTTATACATCATGGAATCCATTTCGGCAAAGCTCATTACGCCTGTCACGACGTTGCTGCGGATCATAAACGGCGGCACGCAGTAGGTGAAGCCTCTGTCGATCATAAAGTCGCGTGCGTAGGATATTACAGCGCTGTGAAGCCTTGCGATGTCGCCCATGAGATAATAGAAGCCGTTGCCCGCTACCTTGTGTGCGGATTCAAGGTCGATGCCGTTCAGTTTTTCCATGATTTGGGTATGATAAGGAACCTCAAAGTCCGGCACGACAGGCTCGCCGAAGCGTTCTATCTCGACGTTTTCGGAATCGTCCTTGCCGATCGGGACCTCAGGGTCGATTATCTGGGGAATCGTCATCATTATTTCGGTGATCTTCGCGCTGAGCTCGGTTTCCTGATTTTCAAGCTCACTGAGCTTTTTCGCCTGACGGGTGACCTCATCCTTGAGAGCCATGCCCTCTTCGCGTTTGCCCTGCGCCATCAGCTTGCCGATTTCCTTTGAGATTTTGTTGCGGTTGGCGCGGAGGTTGTCAGCCTGCTGCTTTGCGGCACGGCTCTGAGCGTCAAGCTCTATCACTTCATCTACAAGCGGCAGCTTGCTGTCCTGAAATTTCTTCTTGATGTTTTCTTTTACCGCATCGGGGTTTTCTCTTAAAAATTTAATGTCGATCATTGTTTTTCTCCTAACTCAGTTTATTGGATAACTCGGTGAGTTCTTCATCCGAGTAAAATTCGATTTGAAGCACACCGCCCTGTCTGCCCTTTGATTTGCTTACGCTGATTTTTCTTCCGAGCGCTGAGGTGAGTGTGAGCTCGACCTCTTTGTAAAAGTTCGGGATTTTTTCTTTTTCAACGGGCTTGTCGATTTTTTTGGCGGTAAGCTTTTTGCAAAGCTTTTCGGTTTGTCGGACGGATAAATCGTTTTTGACTATCTGCTCGCAAACCTGACACATGATTTCTTCCGAGGGAAGCGTCAAAAGCGCACGGGCGTGACCTGCCGAGATTTTATCTTCCCTTAAATATTCGCTGACGCTTTCGGGGAGCTTTAACAGCCTGAGAGCGTTTGCCACGGCAGGGCGCGACTTTCCGACAGACTTGGCGACCTCCTCCTGAGTGAAGCCGTGCTCGTTCATCAGAACCTCATATCCGAGAGCTTCTTCGAGGGGAGTCAGGTCTTCGCGCTGCAGGTTTTCGATAAGTGCGAGCTCCATTGTTTCGGCTTCGCTGAGCTCGCGGATTATTACGGGCACTTCGGTAAGCCCTGCCATTCTTGCGGCTCGGTAACGCCTTTCTCCCGCAACTATCTCGTAGCCGCCGAGAGTGAGCGGACGCACCAAAAGCGGTTGGAGCAAGCCGTGATTTGCTATGCTGTCGGCAAGCTCGCTGAGCGACTCCTCGTCGAAGTCCTTTCGCGGCTGTGAGCGGTTCGGCTCTATCTCGGAAATTTTCAGGCTGACGGCGCCGTTGTTTTCTTCGTTATCGTTTTCGATGAATATGGCGTTGAGACCCTTGCCCAGTCCGCCGAGTTTTTTTGCCATCAGCGTCTCTCCTTTGCTATGAGTTCCTTTGCAAGCTCCATGTAGGCTATGCTCCCCTTGCAGTTCTTGTCGTAGTAGATAACGGGCATTCCGAAGCTCGGAGCCTCGGAGAGTCTTACGCCGCGGTTTATCACGGTTCCGAACACCTTGCCCGGGAAGAACTTTTTGACCTCCTCCACGACCTGCTGCGTCAGGTTTAGTCTGCCGTCGTACATCGTGAGCAGCACGCCTTCAAGCTCGATCGAGTCGTTGTACTGACGCTTTATCCTCCGCACCGTGCTCATAAGCTGCGAAAGCCCTTCGAGCGCGTAATACTCGCACTGTATGGGGACGATGAAGCTGTCGGCGACTGTAAGAGCGTTTGCCGTGATTAGCCCGAGAGAGGGCGGACAGTCGATCAGAATGTAATCGTAATACTGCTTTATCGGAAGCACGGATTTTTTTAGCAGTGACTCTCTTCTCGGCTTATCGGCGATCTCAAGCTCTGCGGCGGCTAAGTTTATATTTGACGGCAGAACGTGAAGATTTTGGTAAGGCGTAGTCAGCACACATTCCGCGGCTTTGGCGCCGTCAACAAGAATGTTGTAGGTTGACATTTTCACCTTGCTTTTGTCAATCGCAACACCGCTTGTCGCGTTGCCCTGCGGGTCGGCGTCTATAAGCAGCACCTTTTTCCCGAGCGCTCCGAGAGCGGCTGACAAATTGACGGCGGTTGTCGTTTTTCCGACGCCGCCCTTTTGATTTGAAATAGCTATAATTTTTGCCAAATAATCACCTTATTAATTGTTATTGGGTTCTCTGACTGCTATTATAGCATAGTTGAAGTCTGTTTTAAAGCGGATTGAAGAATTTTTTTAAATTTCTTGGATTTGTTTCACGTGAAACATTGCAAAAAGGCACGCACCGTAGTACGCGCCTTTTCGCAAGGGGTTAGATAAGGAAATGGGTATGAGTGGAATGGATGCAATGCATCCCGTGGAAAGTAGGTTAATTACACTATGCCGATTTGTCGGCGGGCGGACGCTGCGTTTTGGATATCCTTATTGTGTATTCGATAAAATTATCATGGTCGGATTTGCTTGTTTCCGCTTTGATTCCCGCAAGCCGCATTGTGTCGATCGCCTTGTTGATAGTGTTTACAAAAATTCTTATGTCTTTTATCACCGCTTTACTTTTGCCCCGACTTCGTTTTTTCGGAGTTGATTTGCAGAGCGCGCTTACAAGCGACTCTGTTTGAGAGACGTTCAGGTTTTCGCTTATCACGCGTGACAGCGCCTCTCTGCGCAGGTGTTCGTCGAAAAGCCTCAATAATGCTCTGGCGTGGCGCTCCGAGAGTCCCGACTTTTCGATCCACTCCTGTTCTTCCTCGCTCAGTCTGAGCAGCCTGAGCTTGTTCGCAATTGTGGATTGAGTTTTGCCGAGCTTTTCCGCCGCCTGCTCCTGCGTCAGACCGTAGCGGCGTATCAGCCTTGAAATCCCGCGGGCTTCCTCAAACATTCCGAGGTCAGCCCGCTGAAGATTTTCAAGGAGAGCATAAATGGCAGACTCTTTGTCCGAACACCTGACTATTATACAGGGAACCTTTTTCAGTCCTGCCAAAGCCGACGCGCGGAGCCGTCTTTCACCTGTGACGATCTCGTATTCGGTCGCACTTATCCTCCTGACCGTAAGCGGCTGTAAGATACCGTTTTCGGTTATAGAGCGCGACAGCGACATCAGCTCGTCCTCGTCGAACTTCTTGCGCGGCTGGGCTTTATTTGGTCGAATTTTTATGATTGGGATTTCCGAGATTATGTTTTCGTTCTTTACCAAAATATTCAACCGCATCACCCTATGTCAGCTTCAGGGCTTGTCCCTGTGCCATTATAATATCACATAGAGCGTGCGGTTGTTGTCAAAATCCGTATGCGGATAAAATTTTGTTTTGTCTGTTGTTGGGTAAGAGGGTCGAAATTTGATTTTTGGTTTTATAGGAATCTTCTTTTCCCACTGTTGATGAACGCATTGCAAACGCATTGAAAAACGCATTGAAAAACGCATTGTAAGATGAACGTTTCCGAAGGCGGGAACGGGTGCGGCGTCACGCTGCTTTTAAAGGTTCCCTAAAGCGGCTTTGATTTTATCCGTCCGTTGTTGCGAGGGTATTTGTCGGGCGTCGGTCTGACCTTTTCTATCTCGACGAGCTTACGCGCTCCGCCGTCAAACGGCAGTTCAAAGCTGTGAGTTTTTATAAGCTTTCCGCCGAGAGTCTGAACCGCGCGGCAGGCGCTTTGGATTTCCTCGTCGCTTCCGCCGCCTTTGAACGCGACGAACCTTCCCGATAATCTGACGAACGGCAGGCAGTATTCGCTTAGAATATTCAGCCGAGCAACGGCGCGCGATACGCAGAAATCATAAGATTCGCGCATATCTAAATCCTGTCCGTATTCCTCGGCTCTGCCCGCAATACACTCTGCGGTGAGATCAAGTTCTCTTAAAAGCTCGTCGATAAACAGAAAACGCTTTTTCAGACTGTCAAGCAATGTCAGTTCAATATCGGGTCGAACGATTTTAAGAACGATACCCGGGAAGCCCGCTCCCGTTCCAACGTCGATCATCTTCGCGCTTTCGGGTATATCAAGCTTTGTCAGAAGCGAAAGGCTGTCGGCAAAATGCTTGACTGCGACTCCCTGCGCGTCGGTTATCGCGGTAAGGTTGATTTTCTCGTTCCACTCAACCAACAGCCTGTAATATATATCAAGCTTATCAAGCTGCTCTTCTGTTAGTTTGATTTGAAGCGCGTCCGCCGCCTCGGTCAAGTAATCACGCATTTCCATTTGTTTTTCCTCTGTCTGCCGCAAGCCAAATCAGAAGCACGCTGATGTCCGCAGGTGATACCCCCGAAATGCGCGACGCCTGCCCGATATTAAGCGGCTTTATGTTGTTCAGCTTTTCCTGCGCTTCAAGCCGCAGTCCGCTGAGAGTTCTGTAATCGAAGTCTGTGGGCAGCAGCTTCTTTTCAAGCTTCTTCATCTGCTCCACCTGTTTGAGCTGCTTTTGAATGTAGCCCTCGTATTTGATTTCTATTTCGACCTGTTCAAAAATGTTCGCCTCAAGCTCGGGTCTTGTCGGGTCGAACGGGCTGAGACATTCGTAGTTAAGCTGAGGTCTTTTGAGCAGATCTATCAGCCGAACGCCCGTGGTTATTTCGGATGTTTCACGTGAAACAAGCATTTTGTTCAGAGCGTCGGAGGGTGAGATCGTCGTAGCTTTAAGACGCTTTATCTCCTGCTTTTTAAGCTCCTGCTTTTTGAGAAATTTATGGTATCGTTCCTCACTTATCAAACCAAGCTCATATCCTATTGGAGTCAGCCGTTCGTCGGCGTTGTCCTGACGGAGCACCAGACGGTATTCGCTGCGTGAGGTCATCATGCGGTAAGGCTCGTTGGCACCCTTTGTTACGAGGTCGTCGATCAGAGTGCCGATGTATGAGTTAGCGCGTGTGAGCACAAACGGCTCTCTGCCGAGAACCTTTAACGCCGCGTTGACGCCCGCGACAAAACCCTGAGCTGCCGCTTCCTCATAACCTGAGCTTCCGTTGAACTGACCGGCGCCGTACAAGCCTTCAAGAGTTTTGAATTCAAGCGTAGCACTCATGGCAGTCGGGTCAACGCAGTCGTATTCAATGGCGTAAGCGGGGCGCATAATGACGCATTTTTCAAGTCCCTTTATCGTGCGGTAAAATTTGAGCTGCACTTCCTCGGGGAGCGAGCTGCTCATGCCCTGCATATACATTTCCTCGGTGTTCTCGCCGCACGGCTCGATAAACTACTGGTGCCTCGGCTTGTCGGCAAAGCGCATCACCTTGTCCTCAAAGCTCGGACAGTACCTCGGTCCGACGCCCTCGATTCTTCCGGCGTAGAGGGGAGAGCGGTGAATG
>JBGUPW010000159.1:0-3367 GCA_045130495.1 Ruminococcus sp.
CTGAGAAGGATTGAGAAGCTGAGGGCGGAGATATTGTTGCTCTTTGCCCGTAGTTTGAAATTTGGGTTTGTTCAGTAGATATTATATAGATAATGTGATTATCTTATATTCTTGTCATTTTCTTTTCGTTTTTTCTTTTCGTAGTTGACAAGAATGAAAAGAATTGTTATAATGAAATCAATAAAACTTGGAGGAGCATTGCTAATGGTTTTCATAGAAAGCGATACAGTCGAATTGAAAGCGATTGTAGTTGAGGATATCAAAAAGGAAATTATCGCTTTTGCCAACAGCAACGGAGGTCACATCTACATCGGTGTGGATAACAGCGGAAACGCTGTCGGCATTGACAATTACGATGAGGAACTGTTAAAAATCACAAATATGGTCAGAGATTCGATCAAGCCGGATATAACCATGTTTCTCAGTTATAATATGCTCATTGAAAACAGCAAAAACATTCTTGAGATAATCGTACAGCGCGGTACCGGCAGACCTTACTATCTTGCCAAAAAAGGGTTGCGTCCCGAAGGAGTATATGTCCGACAGGGTACTTCTTCCGTACCGGCAACGGATACGGCGATTCGTCAGATGATAAAGGAAACGGACGGCGACAGCTTTGAGGAAATGCGTTCGTTGGAACAAAATCTGACCTTTGAGCAAGCATCCGCAGAGTTCGAGAAGCGTCATATTCCTTTCGGAGAAAAGCAAAGACAAACCCTACACCTTGCCGGCACAGATGGCATCTACACAAATCTCGGCTTGCTTTTATCCGATCAATGTATTCACACAATAAAGGTAGCGGTATTTGACGGCGTTGATCAAAGCAATTTCAAAGACAGACATGAATTTACCGGTTCTCTGCTAAAGCAATTGAATGATGTATATGAGCTGATAGATTTCAGAAACGGTACGCGCGCCGAGTTTGATAAACTATTGCGAATAGATATCCGTGATTATCCCGAAGCGGCCGTCAGAGAAGTGCTTCTCAATCTTTTGGTTCACCGTGACTACTCTTTCCGAGCAAGCAGCAATATCAGCATTTATACCGACCGGATCGAGTTTATCTCATTTGGTGGATTACTGCCCGGTGTAACGTTGGCGGATGTTATGCTTGGACTTTCACTTTGCAGAAATGCTCATTTAGCAAACGTGTTCTATCGCCTGCAATTGATTGAAGCATATGGAACAGGAATTCAAAAAATCATGAATGCGTACAAAGCTCAAAAACACAAACCTGAAATCGAGGTCACTGACAACGCATTCAAGGTCACATTGCCGAACGTAAATTATTATTCACAGCATAGTGATCAACAATATGGAACACCTGTCAACAACAGGAACGGAGATAGAGAAAATGTCATCGTTCAATACCTGAAAGAACATGGCAAAGCAAACAGAAGCGATATAGAAAAGCTGTTGGGTATTAGCACTTCAACCGCATTCAGACAACTCAAACAATTGATTCAAAATGGCACTGTTCATCAAGAAGGTCAGGGAAAAAATACTATTTATCTGTTAAGTTAAGATTTTCCACCATATAATCGGCTGTTCGACAGAACAGTCGGTTATTTCATGAAACAAGGGTATGATTCAAGTTGAGCGTAAACACAGAACCGCTTTGATAGCTTTGGTGTAAAAAACAGCAAAACAAGTTCGTTTTGAATGTCGTTTGCCTTCAGATAATCAGTATCGGTTTCCTCGATCGCGCCAATATCTTTTACGACATAGGTGAAGGTATCGAAGATCGTATCGAGGATAAGCTTGTCTCCCCTGTTGACGGCAAACCTGTCCGATGCCAAAAGCAAATCCTTTGCAAAGCCGTATAGAACGGTGATGGACATCTCCTCGCCCAAAGGGAAATAGGTCATCGGGAGCAGGCAAAACCCCGCGTTGAGGTGCAGCTTGTTCGCTTCAAAATAGATGGGATAAGTACGTTTATTTTTCTCAGAGGCTTTTTTTCTTCTCCGTTTCGAATTGCCTTCATACGGAAAGCGAACTGATCCGAAGGTGTTGACGTTCATCAATAATGAGGAGTCGAACAACTGACCTTTCAACGGAAGCTCTCCCGAAAGCTCCTCCTGCCCGTTATTGCGCAGCAGCTCATTGTATTCAAACATTGTTGTGTAGAGCGCATCATACTCTTCCAATGCCTCATCATCGCTTTCGATCGCTTTCTCAATCTCAGCTTTCAGCTTTATATAGTCCTCTTTGCTCCCCTTTTTGGCGGAGGAAAGCAGGACTTTTTTGATTTTCGGCCAGAAAAAGCCGACGATTCCGATACAGACAATCAAGATAATAAGCGCGTATTTCATCTACCTTCACCTGTTCCTTTTCTGACAGCCTTGAATAACCGAATCAAACAGATCACACCCAGCGCCTCAAGCGAAACGGAGATGAAGCTGCAAATCAGCATGGTCGTACTGAACGGGAATACACGTTTTGGTTCTTCGGCAGCGGGTGCTGTTGTTGCGACTGTTGCCGACGGTGTTGTCGCCTGTTCCGTGACAGTCGGCGCTGTTGAAGCCTGCTGACGTGAAATCACGGTCGGCTCCGTTGTCCTCTCGCCCATCACCAGCAGCCGGTGAGAATTGACGCCCTGCGGTGTGCAGGTCAGGAGCGTACATAAGTCACGCCCATCGTCCTTTCCGATATGATCGAGCACCTCATCCGGCAGCACGGTGCGGATCGCGTATATTTTATAAGATAAGGTATATCCGTAGGTGTGCAGATAAAAGCAGTCGCCGGTTTCGAGCTGCTCCAAATCATTGAACATTGTCCGCAGCGTCAGACCGCTGTGTCCCGAAAGAACGCAGTGCGAGCCCATACCGCCGATCGGCAGCGATGTGTTTTCCATGATACCGATTCCCCTGTCGAGGGTCGCGTCGTCGGTTCCCTTGAAAATCGGCAAATAGACGTTTATTTTCGGAATGTCTATGTAGCTGATGACGCTTTCGCTGTCGAGCGCGGTATAAAAGTTACTTCGTCCGCCGCTGTTGTAGTCCTTCATCTCCTCAACGACTTCATTGCGCTCATCATCGGTCAGTTGAGAAATCTTTTCGCTGTATTCGGCTATCTGCCCGTTGGTTTCCGCTTGGTGTATCATCGGAATCACAACAGGAACAAAACCGACAAACAAGCCGGAGAGAATGAAGATGAGAGGAACGAGAAAACTGATGATTTTATTCTTCATATTTAATGACTCCTTAATAGCAAAATCGTCCCACGCCCGAAATCAACTTCCGTGCGTGGGACTTTTACGAGGAGAGTATAGAGAGATATTAAGGCAATACCGCACAATTACGGTGTGCGGATTGCGCAGTCAGATTTTTCGTCAGCTTGTACAAATAAATTGAGGTAAGGCTGACGC
>JBGUPW010000160.1:0-3434 GCA_045130495.1 Ruminococcus sp.
GAAAAGGACAGATGGACGCCGCAGCATTTGAGCGATCCGTTTTTAGACGCTATCAAAAAAGTACCCGTAACAAAAACGATACTGCGAAACGGCTCGCACTACCCCATCGAAGCGGAAGCGCTTGATGATCTGCATAAATATAGTTTAGAGTTTATCAACAAACAATTAAAGAGATAATAAGAAAACCGTACCGGAAGGCTGTGTGTACAGTGATCCGATACGGTTTTATTCTGTGTATTTATTGTGACAGGATATGTTTGAGCACTTCGGCGTTCGGCATAACGACAGGGCGTAAGGCGATCCGATGATCGTTTAACAGAGTAAAAAATCAACCGCCCGATTGCATTTCTGCTTTCGGGCGGCAAATTTTCAGTTCAATAGTTCCGTAACTCGGAGGAGTGCTATTATTGATAGATTATTTCGTGATTGACGATTTCTTCTGCGCGGTTGCGGTTATTGTGTCGACTAAGTCGGCGAGATTACTCTCGCTTTCTCGTCTAAGAACCGTACGTGAGAGTTTCCCCTCATACGGCTCAAGTATTTTATCACGCCAAAGCGCGGTAACATTGGATATGTTTAAGGCAGTCGCCGTGCACGTAAATCATATTGTCGACAGCGTTTGTGCCGCCGTCCTTGCGCGGAGTTTTAAAGTGTATTCTTCTTTCTTCCGCCAAGTCAATAGATTTGGAGCAAACAGGGCATATGCCTTTTTGATTTTTCCATACAGTCTTGAATTTTCCCGACAATCTTCTCATTCCGTTTTGAAACTTACGTTTTTCAAAATATTCAGGCTCCAGATAAGGATTTGCGCTTGCCCGAATTTTTACGTGTCTGATTATCGGTGTGTGTGCTGCTTCCTTCAATTCGGTTTTCTCGGTACAGAACACCCAGTTTCTTGAGCCCTTGGAATGCCAGTATCTTTGCACCTTCCATTTCTTCGATTTGTTGGGATGTCTGCGCTTTGCCCATCTCCACAGCAGTTCAAAGATGTTGTGGTCGATAGCGGAAAAGGTCTTTGCGGCGCATACGCTTTGATGGTAATTTGTCCAGCCTGTAATCGTTTGATTCAGCTTGACAATCAGCGATTCCTGCTTCCACGTCTTTCCTTTTCCGAGAATAATCTCATGCAGCTTTTCGTTGATAGCCTTGACCGACTTTTTTGAGGGCTTGATAATGAGTTTGTCATTGTACTTCCTGAAATTCCAGCCCAGCATGTCAAATCCGTCTCGGATATTTGTAATGAGCGTTTTTTCTTCAGAAAGTGTAAGCCCTCTTGTTTTCAGAAAATTTCTGATGACCTCTTTTGCGCGTTCTGCTGTAAGGCGGTCTGCCGCCGTAACGACAAAGTCATCCGCGTACCTTACAAGATTCACCTTGTTTTTGAACATCTCTTTCTGTGTGCGGTGAAATTCTCTGTCCAGTAAGGCTTCCATTCCGTCTAACGTCATGTTTGCCAGTATCGGAGATATGATACCGCCCTGCGGTGTTCCTTCCTCTGTGGGGAACAACTGCTTTGAATAGATAAATCCTCCTTTAAGGAATTGCTTAAGAACGGATTTATCCATTGGGATGTTTTCCAGCAACCATTGATGACTGATGTGGTCAAAGCATCCCTTGATATCTCCCTCTAATATCCATTGTGCTGCATTGCGGCGGGACAACAACTGAAAGAGGTGTTCGCACGCGTCCTGACAGCACCTGCCTTTTCGGAATCCGAACGAGCGGCGGTCTGCTGTTGTTTCAGCTATGGGGTCTAACGCAAGCGCATACAGCGCCTGCATTGCTCTGTCGTACATAGTTGGAATGCCTAAGGGTCTTTTCTTGTTTTTGCCCTTCTTTTCGATATACACTCTCCTCAGCGGCTTTGCTTTGTAGTGCCTGCCCGTCAGCGAGAGCGCGGCTTGCATTTTCTCGGCGGCTGTTTTCCACAGCTCTCCGTCAACGCCAGCCGTTCTCTTTCCTTTGTTCGTCGTGACACGCTTTACAGCTAATAGCTTTGCATAGAAAGAATGCGTCAGCAGATACTGTAATCTTTTGACTGTATTTTGTTTGTTTTCCGATGTTGCCTTAGCAATTCTGAATTGCAGTCTGTTAACATATTCCTCTGCCTGCTTCCAGTTGATTGAGTTCCACTGTTTTTCAAGCGCGGATTTGTCAGATAACCTCTCGGATTTCTCCGTCGTTGAGTTATTACCTTTCACAGATTTGCACCCTTTCATGCCATAAAATACCTTTGGACAAGTCTGCGCCCTTTCAGGCTGCGGCAAATTTTGAACCGCTATACGCCGTCGTTACAACAGCGCCGTTCGCTTTTTGTCCTGTTCCTTTGCCCTCTGTGTCGTTTCTTTCCCTTGCGGGAGCGATACCTCTGTTGCAGAGGAACACATAGGGTTTACCGTGTTCCGTTCAGTTAATACTGCGAATGCCTTAGGAGCCATCTATGAGCCGGGAGCATTTTGTCCATTCACGATAGGGTTAATGAAGCCCCTTCGCCTGTCTCCGCACCTTTTGGTTCAAGCGTTTCAGCCCGTTTCGCTTGTCGTAGCGTGACGACCCTTACGATGATTAACTTGTGTTCTCCATAGCATTCTTATCCTTGCAGTTCATCCGCCTTGGGCTGGCAGATTATCCACGTTGTCATGTGAGCTTCCCACCCTCGCGTTACCGCTTGCGCAGGTCACATTAGGATTACCCCGAATGGATAGGGCAGCATTTCTGCAATTAACTGTACGACTTTCACGTCACACTCATTCTCCGTACCCAAAGCATTTGATTGGATGCTTTGAGTTGCTCCGTGCAGCCCTCCTCTTTGGCAAAGGCGGCTACAAGCTGCTCATACATTTGTTCTGCCTGATTATTGATATCTGCGAGATATTCATTGAGCTTACATTTGGTGAGCAAGTTGGTATAGAGAATCGGGCGGCTTCGTTTGATATAGCGAAGGTGTTGTTGTCCCCACAAGCCGATCGGTCGGCTATCCTGTTCGGGAAGCGTTAAATTCGGCAGCAAATAGTCGCCTTGCATTGTATATGTGATTTCCATTTTCAGACCTCCTCGACCTTGATTTTCTTGACTTTAGCTTTCGTGAGCTTGATTATAAGTTCATCTATGATGTCGGTGTAGTTGCCCCGTGAGATGAGGTCGTTCCTCAAATCAATCAGGCTGTTGATGACCGTACGCCGTTCATCGTGCGTTAGATAAATGTGATACTTTGGATTTCTCATTGTATTACCTCCGTTCCATTTGATGATTTCATTATAAACAGAGAAGTATGATAAATCGAATGTGCGGATCAAAAAAGTCTTAAAAACAGAAAAACGCCGTTCCAGCTTTTACACTGAAACGGCGTTCTGTTGTTGTATCAGAGGACACACTTGACGGCAAATCCGCCGCTGAAAAAGTAGGTGTTCATCCAATACTTGTTTGGTGGAGAT
>JBGUPW010000161.1:0-4549 GCA_045130495.1 Ruminococcus sp.
TATGAACAACGATTTGAGCGATAAGGAATTGCTGCAAGCGAAGCACCGACTGGAAGAAGCGCAGGCAAGGAATCGCCAGAAAGAGCGAAAAGCGCGGACGCGTAGGTTGATTCAGGAAGGCGCGATTTTGGAAAATGTCTTGCCCGAAATCAAGCACATGAATCCGGAAGAAATCAAGAGTTTTCTGTTGCAGCGTTTGTGTTTTGGTAACAGGCAGCCGTGATTTATTTCCCGAAGGGCGCACCTACTCACCACCTGTAAAACAGGCGGTGGTACTGCTAAAGCAGTCGTGCGCTCTCCGAGTTAACGGCTTGTTGAAAGCCTGCTTAAGAAGGACTGTTATTTGATTATGGCGATTTATCATTTAGAAGCAAAAGCCGTCAGTCGCGGCTCCGGACGAAGCGCGGTTGCAGCAGGTGCATATATGAGTTGCTCGGAAATCCACAACGAATATGACGGCGTGACGCATGACTTTACACGAAAAAGAGGGCTTGTATGGCAACAGGTTTTTCTGCCGAAAAACGCGCCACCCGAGTGGAAGGACAGGCGCGTTTTATGGAACGCAGTGGAAGCTGCGGAGAAATCTAAGGACAGCCGCCTCGCGCGTGAATTAGTCGTTGCCCTGCCGATCGAGCTTGACAAAACGCGATGGATAAAACTGCTGACGGCGTATATTGAGAACAATTTTGTTGCAGACGGAATGTGCGCCGACGTCGCAATCCACGACACCGACGGTCACAATCCTCACGCTCATATTTTGCTGACTGTCAGACCTTTAGACGACAAAGGCAAATGGCAGAACAAGACGGAAAAGGAATATCTCTGCATTAAAAACGGCGAAGAAAAAGGATTCACCGCAGCCGAGTTTTTGAAAGCAAAAGAGCAGGGCTGGGAGAAGCAATATCAATATTTCGTCGGCAAAAAGAAGGTGTATATGCCGCCGTCGGAAGCAAATAAGCACGGCTATGAGCGCGTCAACAAACACCCAAAAAGCACACGTTTCGGTCGGCAGAATCCGATTGCCGAACGGTGGAACAGCGACGAGCAGCTTGTAGCGTGGCGCGAACAGTGGGCAGAGGTCACGAACAGTTTTCTCGATGAAGCGAATCGCTCCGACGCGCACATCGACCACCGCAGCCACGCCGCCAAAGGAATTGACGAACAGCCGACGATCCACGAGGGTTACGTCGCCCGAACCATTGAACAGAAAGGTTTTGCCGCTGATCGTTGCGAAATAAACCGCCAAATCAAAGCCGACAACGCCCTTCTTCGCGAGCTAAAGGCTGCCAAAAGAAAGATCACAAAGACGGTCAAAAACACACTTCCTGCCCTTGCAGAAGCGATGGAAACATTGCGCGAAAAGATGATTATCATACGATATAATATCCAAGTTGGCAGCGCCGTCGGTCAAAAGACCAAGCGCCGCGTTCAATCAACGAAAGCGACCTTAGCCCGATACACTTCTGTAGATGAGCAAATCACCGCAAAAGAAAAAGAACGGAAAAAGCTTCAAAACAAAAAGAAGTCTATTCCCGTTTTTAGGGTTATCATTCAGCGCGATCTGTCGCGACAAATTGCCGTGATGACCGAGGATATCGAAGAACTGAGATCAGAAAAGCTGCGCCTGCTCAACGAGTTGAAATGCGTCGATGAAAAAGATATTCCAAAGGTGCAAAGCGAGATTGTTAGGATTGAATCTACCCTCGCTAAATTGGAAAAGGCAGTCTCGGAGAACACCTCCAAGCTGCTAAAAATGTTGAGCCGATACAAGGTTTACCGCGAAAAAGCCAAGTTATTCAATCCTGCCGAATTCATGTGCGCCCGATTAAAACTCCGCCCTGCAAAAGAAAAATCTGCCGAAACAAAACTCAAAGCCGCTTACGGAAAAAACTTTAGTGAAGAGACTTTCTACGCCGGCATCTGCGACACAGACGCCGCCAACGAAGATCACCTTGTCGAGCTGCCAACCGATAAATCTTCCGCAGCTCATAATAACCGAAAACCACATATCAAATAACGAAAGACAAAACAACAGGCTCGGCGAACTCTTCTATTGCAGAGCCTGTTGTTATGCTTAGACGGATTCTATTTATTCAGCTTACAGATGCGGTTGCGTTCGGCGAGGGTGGTTTGCGCTTGTTTGCACAGGCTTTCCGCGGCGGAAGTGTCTTCATCCCGCAAAGCGTTTTGCAGCCCGTTGAGCAGGCGGTCAAGCTCCGCCTCGCTCACGGCTGTCGCTTCGCTGCTTACGGGGTCGGAGTAGCGAAGCTCTTCGGCGAGCATTTTAACCTCTTTGCCAAGCTCGTCGCTGCCGCAGCGGGACGCCAGCAGATCTGCCTTTGCCTGCAGCGTGCGCATGGCGCTTACATCTTTTTTGAGCGCGACGTCCTGCCGCACCACCTCGTCGCGGGTCACATCAGCGGCGATGGTTCCCAGCGCGGTAACTCCCAGAATGATAAGGAACACAACGATAAACGGCCACGCGGGGATCACGAGAACCCACGCGAGAGACATGGCGGCAATGCTCAGTATCAGCTGCACGACCAGATAGATAGTACCGATACGGGCGATCGGTATACCGTAAAACTTGCTGCGGGCGGATTTTGCGCCCTTGAATGCGATCATCCAAATCGGCGCCTGTGCTAAAATAGCGATCAGCCCGAAGACGAAGCCTGTCCAGAAAACGCCGTTCTTCTCAAACGGAACGGCGAACGCAATCACGCAGAAGATTACGAATACGATTGTAAGCGCAACAGCTCCTTTTTTAGTATTGTTAGTATTGTTAGTCGGTTTCATATTGCTCTCCTTTACCTTTTGATTTTAGATGATTTATTTATTTTACAAATGTTTATCTTTATTCCTCTTCTGCTTTTTCTCTCTTCTTGTTTTTTTAACACAGTGATTCTTTTTTCACATTCCGATAGCCTTATCTCCTTGTATGCAATTACAGCCTTTTAAGTTCCGATTCTATTTCGGTAAGCCGCGCTTCTATCTGTCTGCGGCGCTTGGCTGAAAAGAAACCTTTGAGATTTGCAAGCTCTGTTTGCAGGGCGGTCTTTTCTGCGTTCAGCAAAGCAATCTTTTTCTGTCGCGCTTTTTCCTGTGCTGCTACTCTTTCTGCTAGCTCGCGTGCTTTACGCGCTTCTCTTTCCGTTTTCTCGCGTGCTTCACGCGCTTTTTTCTCAGCCTGTTCTCGTTTCTCACGTTCTGCTTTCAATTGTTTATAAGCAAGATAACATTCTGCGGCGCGGTCGGCGCTGTCTTGGTATTCTTTCAATCCATCGAATATCAAAGCGGCTACAGCGAGTTTCATTTCCTCTCTCGATTCCTGCAAAGAGCAGGCTTTGGTATAGTCCGCTTGCTTTTCTTCGTCGGGTTTGAAAAGCTTCCAGCCGGAAACGTTACACTGACCAAGTTCATCATCACCGACTGCAACGACTGTTCCGTCCGCTTTTAGTCCGATGGTATGATCGTGTCCTGCCGAGACAGCCACGATATCTTCCCAGCTGGAAACGTTACACTCACCCTTATGATTATATCCGATTGCAAAGACCGTTCCGTCAGCGTTCAAGCCGACAGTATGTACGGTTCCCGCTGAGACAGCCACGATATCTTTCCAGTTAAAAACGTCACACTGACCACAATTATTACTACCAACTGCAACGACTGTTCCGTCCGCTTTTAGTCCGATGGTATGATAGGCTTCGGCTCCTGCTGAGACAGCCACGATATCTTTCCAGTCAAAAACGTTACACTGACCACAATCATTTCTACCAACTGCAACGACTGTTCCGTCTGATTTTAGTCCGACGGTATGATAGCGTCCCGCTGAGACAGCCACGATATCTTTCCAGCCGGAAATGTTACACCGACCATGATTATTATTTCCGACTGCAACGACCGTTCCGTCCGTTTTCAGACCGACGGTATGATCATCTCCTGCTGAGACAGCCACGATATTCTTCCAGCCGGAAACATTGCACTGACCAAATTCATTATATCCGACTGCAACAACTGTTCCGTCTGATTTTAGTCCGACGGTATGATAGCGTCCCGATGAGACAGCCACGATATTCTTCCAACCGGAAACATTGCACTGACTACGTTCATCACTTCCGACTGCAACGACCGTTCCGTCCGCTTTAAGACCGACGGTATGAGCAGATCCCGCTGAGATAAGATGACGGTATACGGACATCTGTTCGATCTGTTTCTTTGTCTCGGCTTTTTTTTCGTCTGCCTCTGCTTTCATTTTATCAAGCTCACTAAACCAAGCATTAAGCTTTTCATCCGCAAACTGTCGGGCGCGTCTCAGGTTTTTATCGTCGGCGCTTATCTGACCGTCAATATACCTTGATGCAAAATCTTCTTGGTTGCGAAGCTTAGTCTTTGCCATGATTAGTCCTAAATATGCCGAGGCGTTTTTAGGATCAATATCCAGTACTTTTAGGGCGTATCCTTCCGCGCTCGACCACTCTTTGTCCTCAAGGAGTATGTTTGTGCGTATGAGGAAAGATTCGACGTTTCCGCCGGATTGCTGTACAACCGT
>JBGUPW010000162.1:0-4281 GCA_045130495.1 Ruminococcus sp.
ATTATCGAGACAGGCTCCGACAGAGTTAAGATGAAGTTTAAAAAGTGGTGCATTTCTTCCGTTGACACCGTAAAGGAAACAGCCCCGGCAACCGAGAAAAAGAGCTTTTTCAGCGGCTTCGGCAAGAAAAAAAACTCAGCGGAAGCAAAAGAAGAAAAAAACGCATAATAACACATTCCCCCGAATATACTGCGGTAAAGTATTATTCGGGGGGAATTTTTATGTCTGACAAAAAGCGGTTCGTTAAGTCGGTTATAACGGGGCTGCTGTGCGGTATACTCACAAGCACCGCTCTTATGTGCGTGTTCGCCGCGGTGATGTCAAAGGGCGGTCTGCTGCCCGCTGATATATTGGATTACATCATGGCGGGCTGTTTTGGCGCGGGCGCGCTGACGGGAGGCTTCATCTCGGCTAAAATAAACAATGGGGCAGGTCTTATAGCAGGAGCGGCTGCGGGAACGGCAATGTTGGCAGCGCTGACGCTGACCTCGGCAATTAAAGGAGAAGCGGATTTTTCGACGCTGTTTTTTATAAAACTCGCCGCTGCGGTTTTGGGCGGCTCACTTGGAGGAGCATTGGCGGTCAGAGAAAAGAAGCAGAAGCTTTGAGAACAAACGGTTTTTAATTGACAGTTAACAGCGGTTAGTTGTCAGGTTGGTCGTAGCCACATTACGTTATTCACAGATATGACGGTTGTTGAAAATATCTTTGAGTTGTCGGGTCGCGCCCGGGGTGGTGAATCAAATGTTTAACTTCCTATCAACAATCTGAGGGAAAACAAACGTCCGCACAAGGGAGCCCGCAAGGGGCTCCACTACATAAAAGTTGATTGAGGTTATCCGTCGTGCGTAAGAACAAGGTTTGCCCCTGTCAAAACGTTTTCCGAAAATCTGCAACAAAAAATGTGAACAAAACATAATCAAAAAACAACGGGTAGTTGCCACAACGAGTCAGGGCGGCTTTTGCTTGAATCTGACGAAAAATTATTCTCCGCAATCCGCACACCGTAATTATGCGGTATTGCCTAAATCAACCATTCTTTTGCTTTTTCGTAATCGTCGATAAAGTTGACCATGATCCCTTTTTGCTTGATCGTACCGAATCTTCTGCGCCAATACGCTTTGACTCCGACAAACACGATTTTTCTGAATGGTTTATTGCTCTCCAAAATAGTTGTCACGATCTTATCCGCAATTTGTTCGGTAATATGGGTTTTATCCAGATTGATGATCATAAACGAAGAAACGGAAGGTCTTGAAAAGGTTCTTTTATCTTCGAGAAATTTTGCGATCACTTCATCCTCATACTCAACCATGCCGTCCAGATGCTCGCACCATATCATTCCGTTATTATAATTCAATTCAAACGATTTCTTTTTGATAGCTGATTGCTGTATATTATTCATCGACATATCCCTCATTATCGAATAAAGGCAAAACTTTATTTTACAGGTGTACCTACTTCAATCAAGTTTCCGTCTAAATCATAGAATCTGACTACCCGCTGTCCCCAGCTGTGTGCCATCAGCCGATTGACATATTGAATATCGGGATACAGCTTTTCCAGCTTTTCGGCAAACCCTTCTATATCGTCTTCTTCAAAGTACAGCTCACAGGAATTGTTTTTAGGAATAACATCTCTTTTCAAAAATTCTTTCCAATATCTTTCTTCCTGAAGAACAAGACCGGCTGTCAGAATCATATTGCCGTCATTATCCTGAATCATTTCAAGACCGAACAAATCATAATAAAACTGTCTGGCTTTCTCTATATCCTTGACAACAATTAGTGTATTTTTCAGTTTCATTGTTCTCTCCGAATCTTCCGCATTTTTTCTTTCAATCTTCCGCGATAACCGCCCTCGCGTCAACGCTTTCCGCTCTCTCGTGCTCTATTGCTTTATATGCGTTTGACGAAAAGCAGGCGTTCAGGCTTTCGCGGTTAGGAAAGCGGATAACAATAACACGCTGAGGTTTCCTTTGTTCGCTGAGCGGAATTAAGTTTTCCGTTCTCAAAAGATACTTTCCGCCAAAGCTTTCCACAATGGGCTTGACCTTTGAAATATAATCGTCGTACTGCCCTCTGCCGCGTTCCTCGTCGATATAAGTGTCGATCATAAAGTAACAGCTCATCATTTTTCTCCTTCTCTCAGGCAAGTGACTGTCCTTGCAAACAGCGGGTTTGCCTTAAGCATCGGCATTTTCAGATCATCACAGATGCGATTTACCAAGTCCGCAATATTCTCGCCGTTGTCACAGCGCAAGACAGCGGCTTTCAAATCATTTATAAGCACTTCCGCATCACGCAGCTTAAATATCATTGTTTCGCAGTCGTAGGTTTTATCCCACGCGGGATAATAGGTGTTGATGTTCGGTAACTGACCGATGGCTTTCAGAGTGTTTCGGGTCGCTGCTTCATCAATGAAAATCGGAATGTCGCCCTTCACGGGGACAGCGTCGCCGATGAACAGTGAATCATCCGCCAAATACGACAAATGCCCGGCGGAATGTCCGGCTGTTCCGATCGCCTTGATTTTTAAATCTCGTTCCAAATCAATGGCATCTCCGTCTTTCAGGATAACATCTACCCGCGAGGATTTGCCTGCTAAATTATAAAAGTTCGGGATCGGGCGCTCGCTGAACTGCAAATCTATATCCTCGATCCAACGTTTCTCACCCTCGCTTGCGTAAATTTTGCAAGCTGTATGCTCCTGCCACCAAGCGGCAGTGCCGATATGGTCGGGGTGAGCGTGCGTAAGAAATAAGCCTTTTACATCCGACGGTTCCCGCCCGAGGCTTTCAAGAAAACTGATGATCTGCTTCTCACAACCGAAAACTCCCGAATCGATCAGATAGCAGTGCTCAGCCTCTATTATGTAGACATACACAAACCGTTTAACGGTTTCCGTAACATTAAAGTCGATTTTTAATTGATGTACTTTCATCTTCTGCTCAACTCTCAGTCATTCTTTACCGGAATCCAAATACCGCACTCGTAATCAGGCGACTGCGGATCACCGGAGGAATACACTTCCAGACTGGCCATTCCGTTTGCCTGAAGCTTTTGTCCTTAGTTCGGGAACCATTCCTGCCAAACATAGGTATTCAAGGTCTGCAGGGATTCGGGGCAGGCGCCTTTCGTCGTAAAAACAGCCCAGTTGCTCTCGGGGAATGTATACAGCTCCAGTCCTTCCGGCACATTTCCGCCCTGATACAGCCCTGCGATCCAATATTCAAATCCGTTTTCGGATTCCGCACAGATGGCGAACATACCGATCCCGTTGGCGAGAATCGCTTCTTCAACAGGCGTTTCGGGCTTCATGGTTTGCCAAAGCCGCGCGTATTTTTCATTAAATTCTCTGTCCCAGAACTCGGGACATTTTTGATAGCCCTCTCCGGGTTTGATTTCCGTGTGATAACCGATAAAGGTCATTGTTTCTTTCTTTTCATAAGTGAGTTTCATTTTCATTTCTCCTTATTATCTCAAATAAACATCGCAAAAATGTCTGATATGCTTTTCAATACTGTCCGTTATATCCTGCTCACATTGCGGCTGCCTGTCCGCTTTGGCGATCCATAAAACGGCAGGAGCGGTCAGCTCTGTCGCAAGAAGAGCGGGATCGTCCTTTTTGAACAAGCCCTCTTTCATCATTCCTTCAATGATTTTAGTATACATTCCCTGTATTCCGTCGAGCTGATGACGGGTTGTGATCTCGGCGAGTCTGTCACTGCGGAACTGTTCCTGAACAAGGAACTTTCGGATCTTACGGATCATCGGATCGTGCATGGTGAATGAGATTTTTTTCATAGTCACGTATATAAACTCTTCTTTGCACTTTGGCAGCTCACCGATCTGCTTCTCGGAGCCGAAGGATTCCTCGTAATGTTCTTCCGCCCAATCGATCAACGCGTTTAAAATATCCTCTTTGCCCTTAAAATGCTTGTAAAGCGACGGCGCTTTGATCCCGACCTTCTCGGCGATTTGCTCAACACTTGTGCCGTCGTAACCGTTCTCGGCAAAAAGCGTTAATGCTTCTTCCAGTATTTTTTCCCTTGTTGACATAACGACCTCCCGCATATAAGCTAATGTTCGTTAGCTATATTATAGCTAATATTTGTTAGCTTGTCAAGCGCTTAACAGTCATCTGCGTTTTAATTGAAAATAGTATAACACCTCCCATTATAAATAAGTAATAAAAATATTGACAAAACTTATTATTTAATGCATAATTATACCATTAAAAAAATAAAACAATAGCTTATAAGGTCATTTGTGAAAAAAC
>JBGUPW010000163.1:0-21462 GCA_045130495.1 Ruminococcus sp.
CACCCTTGCCTTCGGCTAACGGTTCCTGCTACCGAGTCCGTAGTGGACTTTCACCACCTAGTTATCGCTCATGCCGAGCGCACATAATCAAGCCCTTTACAAACGGGTCGGTCTTTCTGCGTGCGTAGAAGCCTGCAAGTGCGTCTGTCAGGAAGTGAAGCGCGTGCTCCGGATTGGCTTCAATTTGCCTGCCCTCCAGAAGCGCTCTGCCGATTCTAAGCTGTATATCTGCGAGGCAGAACTTGTCCTCGTCCTCTCTCATGATCGCGTCGAGAGCCCTGAAATACAGCTTGATCGCAAAGATTTCGTTCTGTTCAACAAACTTGCCCGTGCGGTACATATCGCCCAGCTTGTAGAGAGAATTTGGGTCATCATACAGCAGAACGGCAAGATGGAAATAACTGTATGCCCTTTCATAATCAACCGCCTGATGCCTGCCGTAATACCAGCAGTAGCCAAGATTACAGATCGCTCTGCGTTCGCCCGCCTTTGCCGCGATTTCATAAAGCGCCGCAGCCTTTTGATAATCCCGTTCAAGATAGGTGCCGGTGTAGTAGAGAGTGCCGAGGTTCAGCGCAGCTATAACCGCCGTTAGCATTAGCAAAAGAACAGACATCACTTCTAAATTCCGCTTTTGCATTTGCAACCTCATTCTTTTTATCTTTTGGGATAGCCAAAATATGTACCATTTCTTTATAATCAAGATATTCGTTTTCGCGGTAATCAAGATTATCAATGATTTCGCATAAATCAGCTTCTGTGCAATCCAACAAATCTTTTCCGTTGATTTTCGGCAACAATTATACCACTTCCTTTTTACCCGTAACATATTCGTAAATCAGAGATTTTTTATAGGAGTCCAGCTCTTTAATGAGCTGTTCTTTCTTTTGGATAAGAGAATCAATCGCGTCGTTTTTTTCGTCGAGGTAGGCGACGATTTCGGATTGTTCAAGATAATCTGGCAAAGCACAGTAGATAGAGTATAAGCCTGATGTATATAATCTAGTTAACCCAGCTCCAACTCCAGTCGATTTCTTACGGAATTCGCCAATGTACTGAGGTGTTTTGAAAAGGAACTCTAAATATTTCAATGATGCTATATTGGTTGAATAATACACAGCATAATCCGGACTAACCAATCCATCAAAGTTCGAAACGGCAAATACACCAAGATGTGCTTTTAATTTATTAAATACCAAATCGTTTTTGTAGCATAGCTTTGCACCAACAAATGATGATGCTATGTTTGGTATCATATCCATTTGACTTGTTGGGATTAGTCCGTATTTTTGACTCATAGAAAGGGGTTCTTCGTTTCCAGAAACTGATCTTTCGTTTCTTTCATTTAGAAGCCGCTTTATTCTAATTAAACTCCACTCCTTCGGTATCTCCCCAATCCACTCAATTCCGCTGTCCTTCATTTCGCGGTTGGGGCGTATGCCTTTGGTGACAGCCTGCGTGATGACCGACTGTTTCAGCTTTTTATATTCCTCAATGGCAGCGCGGGTTTTCTCTATAACGGAATCAATATGGGCGCATTGGGTGTCGAGAAAGTCGGCGATAGATTGTTGTTCTTCACAGTTTGGAATTGTAACTGAAAAATCTTGCAACATGTTTAGTCGAACAGAATCTACTGTTGATTTTGAGTTTGCAGTTTCAATTGAGATATAGAAACGATTTTGCAAATAATAATATAAAAACCTTCTTGATATTCCTGTAATTTTTTGAAGACTATATACTCTTTGGTGACATCCGTATTTCCCGCTAACATAGTGAAAAACCTTACCTGCTCCAACTCCATCGCCAGCCATAAGTATATCGTCGCCTTCGAATGTGAAACTATTACTTTTTTCTACTATTGGAGAACGCACATAAAAGGGATATTTCCCATCTGGATCATTGTCTTGTGTGTCTTGGTTGCCCGTTAATATGTTGCATAAAAACCGCAAGCGACAGATTTCCCACTCCTTCGGAATCTCGCCAATCCACTCAATTCCGCTGTCTTTCATTTCTCTTGCCATACTCAGCCCTCCCTGTTGAACAGCGCGTTGAGGCTGTCGGCAATATCCTTTTCCAGCGCGTTGATGCGTTCAACGATACTTTCCACAGGCTCGGGCGGCTGATACTCGTAGAAAAAGCGCGTCATGGGAATCTCATAGCCGGTCTTGGTTTTCTTCTCATCGATCCACGCATCGGGCGCGTAAGGCAATACCTCGCGCTCAAAATACGCCTGAATGTCGTCCGTCATGGGTACGTTCTCGGTGTCGCGGAGCTTTGTGTCGGCAACAGGCTTGCCCTTCTTTGTGATGATCTCGCCGTTTTCGTCGCGCTGCGGACGCTCTACCGTGATTTTATAATAGCCGAATTCCTCGCTGTTGAAAATCTTGCTGTGGCAGTAAACGCCGTCTTTGTCGCCGTAAACCGCGTCGTTTTTGAACTCGCCGTATGCCTGCACGATCAGGCGGCGGCAGAGGTCGGTGATGTCGTTGCGCTTGGTGCCGATGCTCTTGCGGCGCGCTTCATAGCAATGGCTCGCGTCGATCAGCTGCACCTTGCCCGCGCGGTAGGCAGGCTTGTTCTTGGAGCATACCCAAATATAGGTGGAGATGCCCGTGTTCATAAACTGGTCGGTGCTGAGCTGCACGATGGCGTCGAGCCAGTCGTTCTCCAACACATAGCGGCGAATCTCGCTGGGACCGCTCTCGGCGTCGCCCGAAAACAGCGGCGAGCCGTTCTGGATGATCGCCATCTTGCCATCGGGAGCCATCTTGGAAAGACCGTTGAGCAAAAAGAGCTGCTGTCCGTCGGAAATCTTCGGCAGTCCCGGCGCAAAGCGACCGAGCTCGCCCTTCTTGTGTTCCGCTTCGACCGCCGCCTTCTCGCGCTTCCAGTCGATGCCAAAGGGCGGATTGGATATGCAGTATTGGAAGGTGTAGCCGCTGAATTTGTCGTCGGAAAGCGTGTCGCCGAACCGCATATTGTTCGGATCGCCGCCGCGGATCATCATGTCGGCTTTTGCGATGGCGAATGTTGAGGGATTGAACTCCTGACCGAAGCAGGTGACTTCGATGTTTTTATTGAAATCGTGGATACGCTCCTCCATGCAGGAAAGCATCTGCGAGGTGCCCATCGTCATGTCATAAACGGTGATGTTGCCGTCGTGCGATAAATCCGCGTCGCAGAGCAAGAGGTCGGTCATCAGATAGATAATATCGCGGCTTGTAAAATGCGCTCCGGCTTCCTCGCCAAAGCTCTCGGAGAAGCGGCGCACCAAATCCTCAAAAATATAGCCGCAGTCAACCGCGCTGATCTTGTCGGGACCGAGATAGCCGTTGGGAGAGTTGAATTCCTTGATTACGAGGTACAGGCTGCCACTCTCGACCACGCGCTTGATCACTGTGTCAAAATCGAATTTGGACAGTACGTCCTGCACGTTCGGGGAGAAGCCTGCCAGATAGTCCCGGAAGTTGGCTTCAATGTTCTCGGGGTCGGCAAGCAGCTTGTCAAAGTTAAACTTGCTTGTGTTATAGAATTGATAGCCCGAGGCTTGCGTCAAAAAGCCGTCGATGACCGCGAGGTGCTTTACCTTTTCGTATGTATCCTGAACCGCCTGCCATGTGGGTAACAGGCAGTCGTGAAACCGCTTCACAACCGTCATCGGAAGAATGACCAAACCATATTCATGCGGCTTGAAATAGCCGAACAGGTGATTCGCCACATTCCAAATAACAGTTGCTTTCTCACGGATGTTTGTTCCCACTACATTGATTTTATCGTCTGACATAACGCATTGCTCCCTAAAGATATAATACTCCGTATATCATTGTATCACAAATCCAACGGCTGTTCAATGCTGTTTTTGTAAAAACTGCAAAACAGAAAACACGCAGGTCGAAAAACAACTGCGTGTTTTGAAATTGCGTGTTATTCCTTGGCTCCAAGCTCGTCCATAGCAAACTGCTCTGCACATTTCTCGGCACTGGCGAATTGGAAGTAGCAGACCCTGATATTGTTTTTTCGCACGATATCCATTACCTTGTAGTAGTGCTTATGGGCTATGGCATTGCTCTGTATCCAGACAACCTCCGCGTTCGCGATCAGGCTGGCGTTCGGCTGTTCGTGTAGATCTATGAACCGCACATTCTTCAAGAGGGGCTTTATCGCCTTTGCCCATGTTTCATGACCGCCTACGATCACAGCTCTGGATTTGGCTGAATATGGAAACTGAACTTTCAGTCGTTCTTTCTCCTGCGTTTCGCTTGCGGGATGAATCATTGAGCGCAACTCGGCAAGCTCGGTGTTGGATTCTTTCAACTCCCGTTTATATTGAGAGAGCTGTTCTGCCTGTTCCTTATTCTGCTTATCAAGCTGATGAACAAGGTTATTCAGACGTTTGATTTCGCTTTTGAGCTTTTTCTCTTGCTCATCTGCTACATTGTTTTCTGTAATCTCTACAGGTTCTTCAATATCGATTTCTTCATCCAAGACACGGTAATCGGAATCCCTCTGCGTTATAGAGTAAGCCAGAGAAAGATATTCTATCAGAAGATTAACCTTTTCCTCCGGAATTTCCTCTTTCAACAGCAATTGTTTTTCATGCGACAGAATCGAGTTGTATCTCGGAGGAATGATACCCGAAACCGTAAACGCAAGCTGTGCCAGAGATAAGTATTCCGCGTTTTCGGGATATTCTTCTTCGTTGAACGGCGACAGATATTGTCTTGTAAACAAATTGTCTTCTGCCTTGCTGATGGGATTTTCAGCAGGACTATCCAAACTCATCTCTACGAATTCTTCACCTCTGTCAATATCCATACCCCAATCGCGGTCAACGCATTCGGATTCTCCCCACGGCAATTCATGGCAGGCAACAAACATGATGACATAGGCGGCATTATACGTCCATACAATGTCGCTGTTATGATCTAATAAACTCAGGAAAGCAAAGCACATCTCAAACGGCTGTGTGATCCTAATCGGCTCCAACTGTGAGAGAATTTCCTCATCGAGCGTATCATCCAGCTTATCTTTAACGAGTCCCGGCAGAAGAAGAATAAGGCGGTAGAGACTGTCTACCAGTGCTACACAATCGCCGATTTCTGCACCTGCTTCTGCTATTTGTCCTATGTTATCCCTCACATCATTGAAAATATCAAACTCAGATGAAACATCATAGTTCATCAAAAGAGGAGAAATATTCTGTGTGGGGGAGGTGATTGTTTTCTCCATTCTTGATTTCAAATAATTGTAAATGGTTTTTCTTGCTTTTCGTTCCCGTTTTCTATATCCGTGAACTATGCTGAGAATGTTATCAATAAAGCTCCACGCGTATTGCTCAAATTGCTTTTCAAGATTAGAGATAGTGTCCGTGTCTATCAGAGATATGAGAGCGTCATAGTTTTTTCTGTGGTGTAAGTTGACAGAGTCCGGAGAATCCTTGAGACGGGTATCTGCTTCGTCCATAAACGATTTTTCTTCGTCGAAGCCAATCATGCCCCTGTTGCGGTTTTGAATAATGTAGATAACCGACTTGATCGCGTCGTCGCTGTGGAGTGCGTCGGAAATGTTTGGGAGATATATTTGGTCAAGCTCCTCCCGGGTTTTCGGGAATAACTGCCTTGCTTCCTCGTACCGATCATTGTTTTTCAGATAATCAAGTATCCATATTGCCGCCGCCATCTCGATATAAAACCGGCTGTTTAATCCATCAAAAGTAAGCGCAACACCGGGAAGGCAGAGATTGATGATCTCATCCGCTACACACATCTCCGGATACTTAGCCGAGAAACGTTCATCGGCGATTTCCATCATATTGCGAACGGCTTGTTTTCTGCGCTTGAAAACCAGATAGTCCCAATCATTTGCTTTCTGAAATTTCTTCCCTTTTCCAAATGTACGGAACAAATGCGTTCGGTGAGTGAACTCGGCGTCAAGCGTCTTGCTTATCGCCTTGTTTGTTTCGTTCGAAGAGTAGTCATATCGTTTGACCTGAATGTCTTTTTCGAGATTTTTGAGTTGCCTTTTCAGCTCATCAAAGGTTGACGATCCTTTGTTTTTCATAGCATCACCTCAATTTGTTTTCTTGGTTATTCTCTATCATAATCATACACGATTGCCTCATAAAAAACAAGAATACCGGCAGAAAAAGAAGAATTCGTGAGCGGAGGATTCGAGAGCTTTCCTCGTATGTAATTGATTCTTCCGTTCTATCGAACTTTAATTAGAGTACTTCTTTGTCTTTCTTCTGCTGTAATAGCTTTTAAGTTGGGTATCTTCACCTACTCCTCCCGTGATGACAGGTGGCACCTGCCACGGTTTGGGCGCAGTTACTCCTTGGCGGAAAGGGATTCATTTCGGCGATTAAAATTTTGTAATTTTCCAAAAAGAAAACCAAAGGCGTGTATTCCGTGCTACAATATGCCTGTTTGATTTTTCTTGGAGGTTTTGGAAATGGAAAACAAAAAGACCTGCGCCGACTGCATCAACCTTGGCAGAGAGGTTTACTGCATGAAGTGCAAAAGACTCAAAAACGGATACAAAGATTTGTTTGTTGACGCGGCACCTGTTCAGGCAAAGCCGCCTGTGGTGAGCAAAAAGTAATTTGAAGCGGATGGCACGGTCATCCGCTCCTTTATTTTACCTCGGCTTCAGCTTAAACAACAGACTACTTTTGGCATCGTTTTTGCGGTAGCGCTGCTCGGTTTCGATGAGATCGGCTTTCCTTAAATCGCGCAAGGCACGGCGCACAGTGGATTGCGAGAGCTTCAGCTCCTTGGCGATAGTCGAGATTGACGGCCAGCATTCACCGTCCTTGTTAGCGCGGTCATCGAGATAAACGTACACGGATATAGCGCGGTGGGGCAGATCGGATTGATAGAGAAAGTTAAGGCGACCCATCTGTACTCACCTGTTCTTTCGGCGGGATCATCGTCTGCTCTGGCGTTTCGGAAGCACCTCCGCGCTTTTTTCTCCGTTCCTTTTCATTGAGAGGCTGGACTTCATCAAAAATATTTTGCTGTTGATCGCCGTGTGGTTTGCCGCCGCGGTTGGCTTTTTCAGAAACCGGCGGCACATCAAATACAGATTCGGGATGGTATTTCTCCATGATGCCGTCTTGAATCTCTTTCTTTTCAGCGTACTGAACCTTGCGGTTGCCGTTCTCCGGAACAACATATGGGTGCTCGTCGTCAAATTCAATGCCCCATTTGAAGAACAATTTCAAGTGAACGCGCATAGGGTGAACACCTGTTTTCATTACGATGAAATCGCCTTTTGGGAGGGCTTTTAACTCGTCCGGCGTCATCAAAGCCCGCTCAACCATCTGCAAGGACTGCGAGGGATTATCCTTTCCTCTGCTGATAGAACCGGACATGACCGTCCTTGAACCGAGAGCTTTGGAGAGTGTTTCCGCCGATGAACTGTTCGGAGCGAAGCCGCCGAAGAGCGTGATCTGCGTGTTGTCAACAATGATTTCCGCTCCCTCCTTGCCGTAGTTCTTGTCGAGCTGCGAGAAGGATTGGATGATAGGAACTATCTGCAATCTCCGTGATCGTGCTGCCGAAAACATCATTTCTGCCGACTCAATCTTTGGAATCGTTCCGAACTCATCCGCGAAGAATACACACCGGTTTTTCAGTTTACCGCCGTTTTCATCGGCTACTGCGAGAATTTCACGGTAGAGCTGTTGGATAATCAGCGACACCATGAAGAAGGTGTTGGGATTTTCCTCCGGCATAACAACGAAGAAAGCGGATTTCTCGTTGCAGAACCGCTCTGCGTCAAGCTCGGTGTCGAAGCAAAGAATCTGTTCCAGTTCGGAATCAAGAAAGCCGTTCAACCTTGAAAGCGCCGTGGACATAACGGAAGCCATGCTCTGTTCTGCCGTGTTCAGAGCGGCTCCGGCGAACCACTTCGCCTTGTGATCGTTCGGCAACAGCTCCATAAGCTGCTGAAACTGATTCTTGCCTTTCTTGCCCGGTGATGGCGCTAACAGCTCCTGAATGATTTTGAAAACCGAAACGATGTGCCGTTTGGCAGTCTCACAAAACTCAGCGACAAGGAGTATCGTAGCGGTCAGTAAGCCCTCCGCCGCGTCATAGAAGTAGGCGTTCTGACCAAATGAAGATGCGTCCATTCCCGCGAGAATGATGGTTTTGGAAATGATTTTTGCGTATTTTTCGCACTTAGCTTTGTAGACAAGCTGGTCGGGATTCTCCAAATATAAGTCCATATACTTGTTGACAAGGTGGAGCAGGTTGTTGCCGTTGGAGCGCGTAGGGTTACGCAAATCGACGACAGATACATGGTAACCGTACTCCTTGGCGATGTTTCCGTAGTTTCTCATGACGTCGCCCTTCGTGTCGACTGATAAAAAAGACATACCCGAAGCGCAGGCATATTCGATGCAAGGATAGAGCCAGAATGCGGTTTTACCGACGCCTGCCGCACCTATCATCAGAACGTGAACGTCGCCTGTGTCCACCAAAGCCGTAGTGTTTCCCTGACAACCGACGACGATTCCCTGCGGGACCACCTGTTCCTTAACCGGTTTTCCTCTCTTTTTCCTGCGCTTCACGGCACGGGCAACGGTAGGTGTTTTGCCGTTTTTCGCCTGTTCGCGCCAACGTTTCGGCGTGAACGGTATGTGATTGTAGGTCTGCCTGATCTCCTTTTTTGTCGCCCAGCGAGCGGTTCCGTGCTGACCGTCACCAACGGTTTTGCTCTTGATATTGTTGAGGTTATAGAAATGGCTGAGCAGTGTGACGCCGCCGAGTACGGCGAACATCGCCGCTCCAACTAAGATTAAGATAAAGACATTTGACATGGTTCTGCCACCTCGCTTTTCTTTTCTTCCGCTCGTAAAGATAACAAATCCTCATTCCAGTCCTTATGTTCCGGAAGGAGGATTGTACTTTTTATTCCTTTCAAAAACAGTTTATCGGAGATTCTTTTCGTGGCTTTCTGTCCGGCTTCGTCGTTGTCAAGGCATAAAAAGACCTCTTGCAGGTTCGGATTGTCTGCTAACATTTGGAATAATACTCTGTCGGAAACGGAGCAGGCAGCGGCAAAGCTGTGCTCCTGCCAGTGGTTCTTGTGCATGGAAATAAACGAAAGCATATCGATTGGCGACTCAAATAAACAAATATATTTGCTCATGCCGTGCCAATGAAAGCTGTATTCGGCTGCTCCGTTCGGCGCGTTTCCCTTGTATGTACTCTCACTGCCGGTGCCGCGCTTGTGAGCATGACGTGGTATTCCGTTTGTATCGTAGCCGACAAAGACAGCGTTGTGGTGCTTTTTTGACTCGTACTCGTTGCCGTGCTCGGCGGACGAATTCAGATAGGACAAGGCAATGTCAACGTCCCGTTCCACGCCGTTTCCATAGAGATACATCTTGCCGAGTATATACTCTGCATAACAGTTTCCGTTCTCCGCGGCGGCGGAAAAACACTTGACCGCTCTGTATGTGTCGCGGTTTTCTTCGTCTGTAAGGTACAGTTTGCCCGCGAGATATTCGGCGTATGGGTTGTTTTGCATGGCGGCTTTTTCCAGATAAAGGAGTGCAAAGAACACATCCTTTTCTACATATTTTCCTTCGGCATAGAGCTTTCCAAGCAGATACTGCGCGTATTCGTAGCCGTCGTCGGACGCGGAATTGAGCCAACTGAGAGCTTCGTTCGTGCTCTGTAGCACGTCTTCACCGAGCAAGAAGAGCTTGCCGAGACGGTATTTGGCAACAGCATTTCCTATTTTGGCGGATTGTTTCAGCCAATCTACCGCCGCTTCAGGCTCATAATATTCGCCGTTTCTGTCGAGCAAGAGCTTGGCAAGCGTATACTGAGAGTACATATTTTCGGCGGCTGCTTTCTTTTTCAGTCGTTCAAACTCAGACAAACGAGGGCGGGAAGGTTCTTTCTCGTCAGCTTCATCAAAGGGGATATCTATCGAATCGGCGCCATTCTCGGCGATTTCTTCCTCGTCCTCGACTGTAAATCTGTCCTCGGAAATGTTGAGAGCCTCACGAATAACAGCGTTACGAATTGGTTTGAATTCCTCATTTTGTGAGAGAGGAACTCTCTTGGCAGGCTCGTCTGTATAGGTGCTTTTGATAAAATCCTTGTCCTGATACCATAATTCATAGAGCTGACTGATCCGGTCATCGTCAGCAATCTCGTCAACAATTTCATCTACAAGTGCTTTGGTGTCGGCTTTCAGATAGCCGTAGACCTTCTTCCCACTCGTCTCGGAAAGAATTTTTGACAGATCCAACATCTTGTTTTCAAGCACGGGATTATCGTAATCACCTTGGTTGATTTGAGAAATTATTTTGGCAACAAGCTCTTTGCTCTCCGTGCGAAGCGAGTCGCGGTGAGCCGTTTGCTCCTTGTATTTGGTCAGTAAATCCTGAGCGAATATTTCTTTGCCAAGAGTAGAACGAAGATTTTGGACTCCTTCTTTGGAGAGATAGCCATAGGATTTATCCGTGGAATACAGAATCATATGGACGTGAGGGTGGTTACCCTCGTTGTGAAAGGCAGCGAACCAACGGAGGTTTTCCAACGGAATATGGAACTGATTGGAAAACTCTTGGGTATGAGCGCGAAGCATATCGCGCCAACGCTCGCCTGAATCATATCCTAACCTCTGTGCGTCCTCTCGCCGAAGAGAGATGATTGCAGTCCAAACATTTCCCTCATGCTGATTCATTTCCTCGGAAACTTTCCGCAGATTGACGGTAATCCCTTCGTCGGAAAAGAGTCCGTGCTTACCAAACCGCTGCGATCTCGGTCGGGTTGCGATGTAATCAGCATAGGTTTTTGAGTCGAGAATACTGTCGGCGGTCTGCTCCAATGCTATTGAAATCAGTTCGGAAGCGTTGCCGACAGTAGGTTTTGCTGTGTAATCCTCGTACTCCAACAGCTCCTTTACCTCGGGAAAGTCTGCCGTAATCTTCTCAATAAACTGCTGTTGTTTTGTTGTTGCCGGCTCGTTTTTCTGTGAATCGTCTATTTTTTCCACGCCTTCACGTGTAGCAATGTACTGCGCATAGCCGCCTTTTTTCTTTCTGTTCGGCTTGAGATATTTGAATTTTGTAACGAGCTTTGCCATTATTTATTCCAAGTGTCCTGCCAGTCAATCGCATTTTCTAATCGGAATGCTCCGTTAATACTCTTGACTTCATCCACGCAATCACCGCGTAACCGTTCGACCGCTATCGGGTCAAAGTTGTTGAGGTTGGCAATAAGGTTTTGGAGCATTGCGATTTCAACCGCCATCTTGAAGAGTATTGTGTCGTGACGGTTATCGCTTTCGCGGATAATATTTCTCATATTCGAAAGGAACATATTGGGCAAATAGTTCGTTTTATTCTCCGCAGTCAGATAACCGATATAAAATTTCGCGGCCTTCTCCATGAATTCAGACTGTGTTCTGCAATCGTTCTGTTTGTATAATTCCTTGACTTTTTCCTTTATTTCGGGATGAACCCATATGGCAAACTTTTCTTTTCCCTTTGGAACAGACATTTTATCAACTCCCTTCAAAAAACAGCAAACCCTGATAAAACGGCTTATTTATCGGTTATTCTAAGTCAGGTGGTCTACCAATTTCAAAAATCTCAAACAAGGTGGTCAACCAAGAAAACTGCACAAAGAGCCCCCAAAAACGGCTTGCGGTCGGCGTTGCCGTCCGCTGTGAACCGGACAGGGTTGCGTCAGCAAACCCTGTCCTTTCTCCTGCTTGACGCCCGAATCGGTCGGGCGAAGGCTCTTTGTGCATAATACCCGCATTTCAAACCGCCAATGGCGGCTCATTTCTGTTGCGGGAGTTCCCTGTCGGAGAGGTAATCATCAAATATTCTTTTGCGCTCCGACAGGTGCAATTCCGGCTTTTGATACGCGAGGAATGCAGCGGATGCTACATCCTTGAGACGATACGCTGACCATGTGCTTTCACCATTCTTCAGGACTTTAAGCGTATCATTTACAAAATCGAATTCCGCAAGCATCGTGATACATGGATTTGTCGAATAGTTTTCTTTGATGGACTTCATCCATGATGGCTCTATCGCAACGCTCTTTCCGAAAAAAGATTTCAGTGTTACAAGATCGGTTACACCTTCCCAATCCCTGATTTGCTCACGATAGATTTTCGCAAGGTCAAGAAACCTAATGTGCATATCTGATTTGAAAATCAACACGCCGTCTTTCCCGCGAAGCGTGATAACAGAAAACTTTCTTGCGGGGACATTGGTATTCTTTAAGAAGTCAAAGTGTTCAAACCGTGTTCTTTCGGCTATATCCTTTCGTTCATCTTCCGGGACATACCTCTCATAAAACGCGTCGAGATTATGCTCCAACGCTTCCTCGACAGAAACATGTTTTTTACTGAGATGCTCTGTCAAGGCATTGTATTTTTGCTTATTAAAATCAATGGTCAGCCGTATTGTATCCGGCATTTTCATTCCTCCGTTTCTTTGTATTTTTGTTGGCGCGAAGCTCGCCCAAATTTCGCTCAAAGCCCTCGGGCGGCTACTTTCCCGACCACTCGCAGAAAAGCCGTCACGGGGCGAAACGCGGGCGAACAGGGGCGCTATATTTGCATTTGTGAGCCTGCGTCTTCAGACACGGTGTCTGTTGAGATTTCCAATTCTTTGCCCTCGAGCTGCTCCTCAAAGAGTGCTTTTCTCTCATAGTCGAACAAATCAGCCTGCGCTTCTGAAGCTCGAACGGCTGAGAGTACATCGCTGAGACGATAGGTGTACCAATCATCTGCACCCTTTTCAAGAACAGAAACATTTCCGCTCTCGAAATCAATATCCGCTATCACGCTGACTTTGTCTGAACTGCGAAAGGTATCGCACACCATGGAAAACAATTCATGGTCAAGGATTCTATGCTCTCCGAAATATCCAACGACAGAATCCACGGTGTATTGGTTGACATCGAACTGCATATACTCACTGTAGAGCTTTGCGAATTGAAACAGTCCTCTGACATACCGCGACGAGAAATTGATGTCGCCGTCCGTGTTGTGAAGATGGAAGACGCCGACAGTATTCTGAGGACTCACATGAGCGACAGTTTCCTCTTGCTGAATGCGAGATTCAATTTCCGCGCGTTCCAAGTGCGGTACGAATTTCCGGTAGAGAGAATCAAGTGTATTCTTTAAAGCTGTTTCAACCGAGCTGCCGTTTTCCTCCAACGCACTTTCCAAGGCACGGAGCCGGTATTCGTTATACAGCAGAGGTACTTCCTTGTTAGCCATTGCTATTCACCTCCTGTCGCTTGGGTTTCAACGGCTCTTTTTTCATATCCAAAAACTCTTTGACCGCGGACGGTACATTACGCGCGTAGAGCGTATCAATGGATTTTACCAATTCATCCTCAACGTCAATGCCCTTCCGCTCCGAATATCTTTTCAGCGCATCAAGTTTGTCTTCATCATATGAAACGGTGATGGTTGCTTTTTTCAATTTCTCAGCCTCCTACATACCAAACGACTGCCCGGCGTCCACAAACGCAAGACAGTCGTCGTTCAGAATCGTATTGCCGTTATTGTAGTCCTCCACCATCTTTTCTGCTTCGGTCATGGTGTGCGAGCGGTCATACCAGCGGGATTCCATCTCGTCGATGGTTTTTTCGATGCTGTTCGGATTGACATGACAGGAGTAGTACTCAGCGGCGTCGAGGAACGCTTCGCGTCCATGCTTTTTGTAGATACCGTAAACGGATTTCATTTTACCTTTTGCCATCATAACACCTGCGTTTCAAGATAGTTGCTGTCGCGCTCGGCTTCCCACTCGGTTTCACTTTCACGGCAGTCATCCAAATCAACTGTTTCGTCGTCCTCACCGAAATCTGCGTCCTCAATACAGCAGAACTGCAGGCGCGGCCAACCGTGTACTTCATTCAGTTTTGCGCCCTTGAAATTGCAGGTGTCAAACCGAGCGTCGCGCAATGTAGATTCACAAAAATCGGAACCCGTAAAATCCGCACCTTCGGCTTTGACGTATGAAAGGTCGCAGTCGACGAAATCACAGTTTTCAAAAGTACAGTAACTAAAATCCGCTTCGCTGAAATCAACATTGTTGAAACGGCAATTGTAAAATGAGAGGTTTGGAAAATCCCGGGCGATAAAACTCTGATTCGAGATTTCGCACCTTGAGAAGCATTGCTGTTCGCCTTCTCCGGCATACAGCCAGAGAATTTGACGGGCGAGCTTTGTTTCAACCTCATCATACGGCAACGGCTTGTACTTGGGTTCCTCATGTTCATCTGTTATGTTGCAGCCGAGCACAGACGAGAGCGCAAGAGCGCCCGCGATACCACCCTGACGGCACAGAGGGCAGTGCTCCATATGGTAGGTCATCTCGATACAGTCCTCGGTCATCATTAAATCGTTGATTTCCTCTTGCTGATTCAGCATATCTGCAAGAAGCTGTGCGTTGCCGTTGATGTCAGTTTTGTCAACGCCGAAGTGATGACTCAGTTCATCATAGCTGACACTCCATTTTCCGTCGGTTGTATTCTGTGTACCGCTCGTTACACAATAACGGGCGATGCGTTTTAGTTTATCTTCTCTACTTAACAATCTTCATCATCTCCAATTCCAATAAACGGAGACAGGTCTTTAGATTTGCTACTGTCAAAAATGAAAAGAATGTTGTTATTATCAATATATGAGTAATCTTCTGCAATTTCAGATAGTTTACAATCCATAAATTTCGAGCCAAAACAGGGACTGAAATTAAAAGAAGCCTTTGAAAAATTGCAGCAGATGTAATCAGAAGAAGACATTTCACAATTATAAAACGCGGCTTCATTGAAAGAGCAGTTTCCGATATTACTCTCTGTTAATTTACATCTGTAGAAAGTAGCATTGCGAAAATCTATCTTTCTGATTTCTGATGACACGAACGAGCAGAACCGCAAAGTCGCTCCATTGAAATTCATCTCGCGGATATCGTAATTGCTGAAATCAAAATTCTCAATCAAACAGTTTGAAAAGTCGGCTCGAAATTCTTCGCCATCTTTCATAGCTTCGTTGTGTTTGTTGATTATTCTGGTTACTTCTTCGTTTGAAAGGTGCACAAGTTTTTCATCTTTGCACTCTTTGACATATGAATACTTTATCTCAATTGTGTACCGATTATCTGATTCGGTAATGTGTCCCACATACGGATGCTCCTTGAGGAGTTCTACCAACAGTGGCAGATATTCCTCGTTCATTTCTGTAAACGGTTCGATTTCATCAAAATTGAACGAATAGATACCGTTGTGCTGACAAATATACGCCAGTTTGCTAATAATATTTGTTGTGTCATACATATCCAAAACAAACCATCTGAGTTCGCTAAACCGACAGACAGCCTCTATTACATCGATGAAATCTTTTTTCGTTACCTGTTGATATTCATATCCATTGTATTCTTTATCTGCTATTTCAAAATACATAGAGGTTCCTTCCTTTCCGTATAATTTTACAGTATCGGCGAAAGCCCTTCGGCTTCGTCATCCGAAAACACTTCAGGCTCTCCCTTACAATCCGAGAAATACACCGCATCCAGATTACATTCCTTGACCGCTGCATTTGTCAGGATACATTCAACCGCTGTTGTGCCGGACAGATTGCAACCAGTAAGAGAAGCGTTTGTAAGATTGGCGCCTTTGGCATAGATGTCATGCATATCACAATTCTCAAAATCAGTCCCAACCAACACGGCGTTACTGAAATCGGCAGACTGCAAATTGCAATCATCAAAAACAGTACGGTTACAGATACTATGCGACAAATCCCTTCCACAGAGAAAAAGTCCGCGCAGTACACAGTTTGACAAATCAGCCTGTTCGCCGCCCGCGTCATTGAGCCACAGGGAATGGTTTGCGCAAATAACATCTAACTCTCCTTGGCTTAAATGCCTGATTGCTGCGGCTTTGCGGAATTCTGGATTGATTTCAAGTATCAAATCGCCATTGTTTTCCTCTACATCGAAGAACTCACTGCGCTCGGCAATCATCTCGGTGAACAATGTGCGGTCAAATAATTCGCAGTCACACGCACTGTCAACCTCATCCAAGTCAAGCGTATAGGTACCGTTTTCCTGTTTTTGAAGCGCCTGTGCCGTGAATTTATCAACCATACGGCACATTCTGCCTGCGAATTCTTCAAGGCTGGGAGATTGCAGCTGCAGTATCTGCCTGGCGTTTGGAACGAACGCTGAATATCTTGCATAGTCCGCACCATGCGGATTGACAAGAAAGCCGTCGTTGCCGTCAGCGTCCAACAGCAGAATACAGTGACGTTCATTCTTGGTGTCCTCCGGGAGCCTGTGGAGGCTATTGGTAATCGCGCCATAACGGGCTGTCGGATAATTTTGAAAAGTTTCAAAAGATTCGTGCGGTATTTCTTCAACCACATCTATCACGCAATTGTCCAATCTGTAATCTTCAGGTTTCCTTTGAAGTTCAATATTAATGTTCATGTCTTTCACCTTTTTCTTTATTTATGAAATTTGTTATAGGCAGCTTCGGCGTTGTCGGCTCTGCGGGAATCCTCAAATGCGTAATCGCCGCAGCGCTCATACACACGCTCAAACGCTATCGCTGCCGTGCGCGTATCAGATTTCAAAAATTCGGTATAGGTTATACCGTTATAATTTCCTCCGTAAGTAGCAAACGCAGATTGAATGGTACTGTGCAGATAATCGCACTGCTGTTTGATGGAAGAACCCTTGAAGCCGGACGGCGTATATTCCAGACACCACTGACACAAGCCGTAGAATTCATCGCCGTTAAAATGTCCGACGATATCCCAATCCAAATTGAGCGTGTCTCCGCCGCACTCGCGCATCATATTGCCAATGATACCGGCGGCAACGCTGTCTGAATAACCATATCCTTTCAGATAAGTCCATACCTGCGTTGCGGTGTCTCCCGAAACAGTTTTTTCGGGCTGTTTGAATTGACCGTAGCCTAAAATCTCCCTGTGGCCGACAGCGTATTGTTTTTGGCGAACCGCGTCTCCGCTGTTACCCTCAATGGTATAAACAGTGCCGTTCTCCACCTTCTCAACAATACCGGTGTGATCACCGTTACCGTCCAGGCCGTCGTATTCCCAATCAAAGAAAATAATATTTCCCGGCTTCGGCGTCGCAGAACCGGGCAGCCATTGATTCTTCGCTCTGAACCAATCTGCGCCGTCATCGACAACGGAGTATTGAGGTACTAAACCCGAATCAAGGTAACCGCACTGATTGGCGCACCAAGATACGAATATACAGCACCACTCCACTCTGGACGGGAATCCATACCAACGCCAATATTTTTCACCGCCGGCATTGCCTAATTCCTTTTTGGCGACATTTACTATATCCGTGTCGCCGGCGGACAACCCAATGGAATAGTTGAAAGCGTCGTTTGTAAGGTTTGTTCCAAACTTTTTATTTATCGCTTTTATCAATTCCGCGTCAGATTGCTTTGCCTTGAAGCATGAAACAAGATTATCAACGAACTTGGCGTCACCGGATTTCTCGTATAAAGCTCCCATGTACAGCATGTGCGCCTTTTGGATTTGTTCATCGGTAAATTTTTTCGCCTGCATCTTAGATGTGATTTGTCCGAGAATCTTGTCCATCTGTTCGCTTTTTGCCCAATCCGCTTCGTTCATCTCAGCCTTAACTGCAGCCTTTAAGCCTTCGGTGTCAATCTTGATTTGTCCGGTGCCGAGTGAAATAATAACGGCAAACGGTATCATGATGATGATTAACGCACCCAGCACGATACCGCCTGCCCATTTTAAAATCTTTTTATCTGTTAATAATGAGACGGCAACCTTTTTCAAGGCCGCGCCTACTGAAAAACTCATCTTTTCACCTCCGATTTAAAAAGCAAAGGATAGCATAGCACAGCACTACTCTCTAACCTCTACATCTCCCGTAGCGATATAAACAATGCTCTTTTTCGGAATATAATAGTTTTCACCAAACAAATTGATAACAGAGAATACCGTGTCATCGCTTGCCTTTTTGAATTTGGCAATAATGCCTTTCTCAAAAGGCAAATCATAGGCAAGATATTTTTTGAAGAAGTCATCGGAATTCTCTGCTTCAAAGTCAAATTCATAGTTATCCATGCACTTGAAAGCAGCGATGGCGCCGTCGAGCGTGGAGGTATATCCTCTTTCCATAACAGCTTTGAACATTGTCCGCTTTTCCGCAGTTAGCGCCGAATAATCTTCCGCAAGTTTGTTGAGCTTTTCAATATCGCTCATACTGCGAATCATATACTTTTCAATCTGTGGAATTCCGCTTTTGAAGTCATAAAAAACACAATCCTGAATCTTATCCGCACTGAGCTGCTCTGCCAAATCATCTATTTGTTCCTCGCTTGCAGGTAAATGAAGCCACTGTGCCAAATCTAACACCTCATCGGGGTCGCTTTCGGGAGCGGGTGCGACTAACAGGCTGAACACGGCGCTTTGTTCGGGTGAAGGCGGTGGAAGATGTTCGCCGTCGTACACGTTCTGTGTTTCATAGTACCTTGTCGGAACATAGCACCTGCCGATAAACTCGCCGCCGTCCTGCTCACGGAATGCTTTTCCGATTGACTTGTAATCGAGGTATTCCAAGACCGAATCGGGGATGTTTTCAAACCGCTCGTCAAAGTCATTTTCTACTATGAACTTTCCAAGTTCATAATTGTTGCTGACATTGGACGCAACCGGAACCGCATCCAGACCATAGGTCATGTTGATTGCAGAGCGTACCTGCATATATGCGTCACGCGGGAATTCTTCTGTTCTTGCCGCATAAACAGCCGCAAACTTAACGGCGTCCTCATCAGACAAACCGTCAAGACGACGGGCTAAGTAATTCAGCTCATGAAGACTGTCAGCACCGACTGCCAAATAGGATGCGTCAAACAACTCTGATTCCTCAATTGCCAAGTATCTTCGCGCCGATTCGTTATGAAAGCGAGCGCGCCGCACAGCGTCCTCAATCTCCATATCTGTTGCGGGCAAATCCAGCTGGGCGGTATAAAAACCGTTTTGCCTTGGCTTTTCGGTTGACAATTCAATTGTCATTTGAATACTCATATACACTCACCTCACATACTCATAGCAAATCCTTCGTCATCGTCCTCGGATTCGACATTTTCGAAATCATCATCTTCGGGCGTTTCAGGCATAAAGGTACTGCTGTCATAAAGTGTTTTTCCGCGGTATGATATTTCAGTGATATCCTCTGGAACAAAGCTACTTCCTCTGCCATACGTTTCTTCAAAAACCTGTCTGTCCTTCGGCGACATTTCCCATGTACCGTAATCACTGCTGTTAAAGCGACAAAGCCGGTCAGCGCTGTATTTAAATCTGCATTCCTCGCCGCCTTTTATGATGGTAACATTCACGGTTTTTGCGCCGCTTTCCCTGACGGCTTCGATGATGGCTCGTTGTTTATGCAGAGGATTATTTTTCTCTGCATAAATCCTGTTGAGTTTTTCTCTGAGGACTTCATTCTTCCGAAGTTCCAACAAAATATCGTCCTGATGATTCATCCAGTAATCAGTCGCTGCTTGTTCAACAGCAGCCGTCGGATAACGAAGATACTTCAACATCAAAGCAAAGTTCTTTTTTTTCGTAGTATAATCACATTCAAAGTGCGGCCCATCTGAAAACTTCTTGTTGAGGAACATCCCCCGTGCAATGCCATCAGCGTAATGCTGTTTGAAATCTTCCAGACGGTCATTGAAACGTTCATTCTCGAAGAACGGGCTGCGGAGATTGCCGATATCATCGCCGACAATTTCCTCAATAAATTTACGAACACCGTCATCAAAATCAAGGGACAGATCCATCATGGATTTACCGGAGTCAATTTCCGGCAACTTACCTCTCAATGAGAACTGTGCGTCATAGATTTGACCGTCCAGCTTGTTGTAAATACCACAGTATTCCAAACGTGTAGGCGTAAGTGCCTGTCCGTTATAATTGTCCTGATGATAGATGTAATCGAAGTCATCGTCATATGGAAGACGAACAAACGTATCGACTCTATCACCGTTTCTGATGACGGCAGGCTTGATGATATCTTTCAGAAACCAATCGTATAATTCGCTGTAGTCTTTCATTGCTTTTTACCTCCTTCCTTTACATGGATTCTTCGCAGATATCCACGATATGTTCACATAATTGTTCGGGTATTTTTGACCGTTCAATGCTGCCCTTCAAGCCTTGTGTGCCGGTCTTTGAACCTCTCGGTGCAGGCGTGTGGCACTTGTCACCGTTGTGACAGCAAGGCTTAAACCTCGGATTGGGATGGTTTGTCCAAATGTCTGTCGGCTTCATCCGTGTGTCGCCATACTGACAGTAGGTTACCGTATACCGCGGCAAACCTTGCATCCACTCCATTTTCCTCATGCCGCCTCTCGGGTTTTCAATAAACCAGAAGCGCGGATGAAGCTGCCGAATCAGCTCTAAGCAATGCTTGTCCACCTTGTCGCAGAATTTGGCGTAATCACTCACAGGTTCAAGGCTTCCTGTTTCGGGATTTTTTCTTCTGTGGTGGCTGATGGCGGCAATGGAAAAGGTCGTGCAGTCGGGACTCATCCAGATAACATCGGGATAGCCGAAGCGGTCAATAATTTCCTGTGCGGTAAGCTCGCCGATATCCTTATACAAATCAATGTGGTCAAAGCTTTTATTCCATTCCACGCTGAACACCTGGTGTCCGCGCTTTTCAAAAGCCTTGCCGATTGAACGGGTACCGGCGAACAACTCCAATACCTTCATAAACACCTAACCACGCGAATCGGTGGTTGGGATTATGGCGTATTTTTCGTTGACCGCTCTGATTTTCTCACCAATAGCAGTAATGACAGGTACAGTCACACTGTTACCTGCCATTTTGTAAAGCCTTGCGTCAGATAAGCCCATCGCCTGCGCTTTATTAAATTGCTCATCGGTAAAGCCCTGCAGCCGCCAGCATTCAATCGGCATCAAGGTGCGGACTCTGCCCTCATGCACCACGCCATGCCTGTCGGTGGCTGTGATGGTGAACATCGGCTCGTCCGGCTCTTTCACACGCCTACCGTTCTGACGGACGGTTTCCTTCTGCGGCGAGATGATTGCTCTCGGCTTGTCCTCAATCAAAACGCCGGAATTGACTCCCTTGTGGTTGGTCACACCTGCATTGTGCCGGGCGATAATTGTCCGTGAAATATCCGTGATTTTCGGATCAGGGTTCATGTCAATGAAATACAGCCCGGTTTTTCCGCCCTGACCGCCTGAACCGGCGCACTGCGTACAAGCTATGCCGTCGGGATCATAGACGCGCTGTCCTTGGCTGCCGCCGATAATCTGCCTGAGATTTTTCGCATTGCGGCTTGCGAGAGGAAATATTTCTCCGGCACATCGTCCATCAAGATATCCGACAATGTACAGCCGTTTTCGCTGTTGGGGAACGTA
>JBGUPW010000164.1:0-7638 GCA_045130495.1 Ruminococcus sp.
CATTGATTAAGAGCGCTTTTTCCCTGTTTTTTTCACTTGACAGCTTTTTATAATGGAAATATGAGCTTTTAATCAGTGGGTACTTAATCATAATTCTAAAATACAGCTTATTAAAGCCGCATTCCGCTGTTGCTATAAGTAACTAAAAGCCACTGAACAATTAATCAATAAATCAACATCTACAATCTCGGGAATTTTATTTCAATAATCATGGGAATTACTTGCATTTTTTTGCCGCTTATGTTATTATTAAAATAGTAAATACTATTTTCGGAGGTAATTATGGCTGAGTATTATGACAGATTGATTGAACGTATAATTGAGAAAAAAATGAAATCTTCGGGCGCAGTCGCCATTGAAGGTCCGAAATTCTGCGGCAAAACAACAACAGCTTTGAGATATGCCAAAAGCGATATTCGTCTGAATACACGCCAAAGGATCGAGCTTGCCAAAATGCAGCCTAAGAATGTCCTCAGAGGCGATATACCAAGAGTGATTGATGAATGGCAGACTGTACCGGATATTTGGAATGAAGTCAAGGCATGGATTGATGAGAATCCGGATTTTGGTCAATTCATCCTAACCGGAAGCTCTACACCTGCCGATAAGACAGATATCTACCATTCGGGAGCAGGCCGCATTACAACGATTGCTATGAAACCTATGAGTCTGACGGAATCCAAAGAATCTTCGTGTAGCGTTTCGTTGAAAGAATTGTTTGAAAACAGTGACGTGGAAATATTTGACGAAAACAAAGATTCCTCTCTTGAACGGACGGCATTCCTGCTTTGTCGTGGTGGATGGCCGCTTTCGGTTCGTGCAGGAGATGATATCAGTCTTGACGTCACCCGTAACTATTACGAAGGTTTATTCAATTTTGAGTACAGCGCTAATGAAAAGTTCAGGAACAAAAAGCCCGATGTATTGAGAATGATTATGCGAAGTTACGCAAGGCATATCTCAACAGAGGCTGCCGTTAAAACGATCCGAACTGATGTAATCGAAACAAACAACCGCACTCTTGACGCTAAAACACTTGATGATTATATCGAGGCATTAAAAGACTTGTTCATTATTGAAGATATCGAAGCTTGGAACCCTAACATAAGAAGCAAATCAGCCATCAGGACAACGCCTACAAGACACTTTGTAGATACCTCGATTGCCGCTTCGGTTCTTGGTGTAGCACCTTCTGACTTAATAAATGACCTGAACACATTTGGGCTATTCTTTGAAGATATGGCTGTCAGAGATCTTGAAATTTACGCCTCATATCTCGACGGTGCTGTTAAACACTATCGCGACAGTTCGGGGCTTGAGTGCGATGCTGTTTTGCATTTAAGAAACGGCAAATGGGCATCTATAGAAATCAAACTGGGCGGAGAAAAACTAATAGAAGAAGGAGCCGCCAGCCTGGGCAAATTGAAGAAAACGGTTAATGAGGATAACCTTGCGTTTCAAATGATTTTAACGGCAACAGGTTCTGCTTACAGAAGAAACGATGGTATATACGTCGTGCCTATTGACTGTCTTACAGTATGACGTAAATTTGAGCAATTATCCGCATTTTGCTTTGTATAGTCTGATCTGTTTTACAAGCTTGCATATAATCATCTTCCGGCGCTCGTTTGATGTTTTGTCGAATTATTCTGCCCATGACTGAAACTGTTCATAATAGAAATCAAGCTTGATTAATATTGAAACCAAATCAGAAAACTGCTATAATATAAGTATTCCAAAACAGAGAAAGGTTTGAACGGATATGCGGAAGGACATCAGAACAAAAATCGTTGACACACTGAACGAGCGTCAGCTCAACCGCAAGAACCTCGCGGAGTACACGGGCATCTCTCAAAGCACCATCACAAAGATTTTGGGGCGCTTCATTGAAAACCCTTCAAAGGATACTCTCGTTACCATGTGCGAAAAGCTTCACCTGACATATAATCCCACTGAGATAGGCAGATTTGAATACACCGCCGCCTCATTCACGCAGGAGGAGCTGGCCGCCTTCAATGATGCGTTGGAGGCAAAACTCAGGGAAGGTAAATCCACAGAGGAAATCATTAAGGCGATTCAGGAAATATAAGCATGATATAACCCCCATCGGTTGATTTGTCAAATCTTACGATGGGGGTTTTCTTGTCTACTTGAATTCGGTATTAATATTAAAAAAATACTAATGAAAAAATGAGTTTAAGCTCAAGTGTTGACTGATACTATTTTAAGTTTGGTTTTTTTGGTATTTTTTGAAATTTGCGTAAACTTCGCCGAAGATTCCGGAAAAAAGTTTTACGCAAATTTGTACGCAAATCCTACGCAAATTTGCGTAAAAACCTATAATAATTTACATCAATTTATAACACCGTTTTGCAAAAACTGCGTAGATCGAAAAACAGAAAAAGTGCGATAAAACCTGATTAGATCGAGGTTTTATCGCACCGTTTAGCCGAAGATGATATTATTTTACCATAGAAGCAACTTCTGCTGCGAAGTCGTCCTGGCGTTTTTCGATGCCCTCGCCCTTTTCAAAGCGAACAAACTTCTTGATTTCGATGCTGCCGCCCAGAGCCTTGGCTGTGTTCTTGGTGTACTGTGCTACGGTGAGCTTGTTGTCCTTAACAAACTCCTGATCTACAAGGCAGTTCTCCTTGTAGTATTTGCCGATCTTGCCGTCTACGATCTTGCCCAGAACCTGCTCGGGCTTGTTAGCCATCTTAGGATCGTTTTTAAGCTGCTCCACCATGATAGCCTTTTCGTGATCAATAACCTCGGCGGGAACCTCTTCTCTGTTGAGATAAGGTGTGTTGAGAGCTGCGATCTGCATTGCAATGTCTTTGCCGTAGGCTACGAACTCAGCCTTATCAGCGAGGTCGGTGTCAAAGTTTACGAGAACGCCGATTTTGCCGCCTGCGTGTACATAAGCTACGCAAGCGCCTTCCATGCGCTCAAAACGGCGGATCTGAATATTCTCGCCGATTGTGAGAACCTTTTCCTGAAGCATTTCAGCGACTGTCTGCTCGCTGCCCTCAGCCTTGAGAGCGAGGAGAGCCTCTACGTCGGCGGGGTTCTGCTTGAGAACGGTAGCCGCACAGGTCTTTACAAAATCCATAAAGGAATCGTTCTTAGCAACGAAGTCTGTCTCGGCGTTGATCTCGATTACAACACCTGCGGTGTTGTCGTCGGAGGCAACGGCGTAAGCAACGCCCTCCGCTGCGATTCTGCCGGCTTTCTTAGCCTGCTTTGCAAGACCCTGCTCTCTCAGAAAGTCAACAGCCTTGTCCATGTCGCCGTCAGCCTGAGTGAGAGCCTTTTTGCAGTCCATCATACCGCAGCCGGTCTTTTCTCTGAGTGCTTTTACATCTTTAGCTGTAAATGCTGCCATTATATAAACATCCTTTCGATAGTAGTTATTGGTTTAATCGGAAGATCAAGCCTCCTCGGCTTCCTCTTCCTTGGGCTCCTCTGCCGCAGCAGCGCCCATCTGACCCTCTTTGCCCTCGATCACGGCGTTAGCCATTGTGCCGGCGATAAGCTTAACTGCGCGGATAGCGTCGTCGTTGCCGGGGATAACATAGTCGATTTCGTCGGGGTCACAGTTTGTATCAACGATAGCAACGATCGGAATATTGAGCTTTTTAGCCTCCGAAACGGCGATCCTTTCTTTTCTGGGGTCAACGATAAACAGAGCGCCGGGCATTTCGGTCATGTCCTTGATGCCGCCCATGAACTTTTCAAGCTTCTCGATCTCAAGGTTGAGCTTGATAACTTCCTTCTTGGGGAGCAGATCGAAGGTGCCGTCCTCCTGCATAGCGCGGAGCTGCTTTAAGCGGGCGATTCTTCTGCGGATAGTTGCGAAGTTGGTGAGCATACCGCCCAGCCATCTTGCGTTTACATAGTAAGCGCCTGCGCGCTCAGCCTCGTCCTTGATTGACTCCTGAGCCTGCTTCTTTGTGCCGACAAAGAGGATATTCTTACCCTCTGAGGACAGCTCACGAACGAAGTTGTAAGCCTCTTCAAGCTTCTTAACGCTCTTTTGCAGGTCGATGATGTAAATACCGTTTCTCTCGGTGAAGATGTACTCCGCCATTTTGGGGTTCCATCTTCTTGTCTGGTGACCGAAGTGAACGCCGGCCTCCAGAAGCTGTTTCATTGAAACTACTGCCATTATTTTTTCCTCCTTAGGTTTTAACCTCCGCTGTGTTTTGTTTTACCGGCGCAAAAAACGAATCACTCCGCCACCCTGCCGGCAACATCAGCGTGTGAAATTCACCAGAATATTATACAATGAATTTTCAAAAATGTCAAGGAAAATTTTACGGAAAAATCTGCACTTATAGGGTTCACGGTAAAGGCAATAATACAATAATGCAACAGAATCAGAATCACCCGTTCAACGGATGGTTCTGATTCTGCAAATTGAAACTTATTCGATCATCAAAAATGCTTCAACATCTGTTCTGAAGCTTTTTTATAAAATATTATAACTTGCGCGATAGCTTGCGCGGATCATCCTTCGAGCTTGGCGACTTCCTCGATATTGTCTGTTATAAAATAGGAGATCTTCCGGATAATGCGGTTGTGGGGACGGCGGAACATATTCTCAAGCATATAGTAAAACGCGCCGGGCGTGCGGAGTCCGCCCTTGGAGACCGCGTCAATGCCTGTATCGGAGAGCAGCCAGTCCGCGAATTGAACGCAGTTGACGCTTACGCCGAAATAGCTCCTGAAGGATCCGTCAACCACGGTAAATATCTTCGCGTTGAGGAATCGAACCAGGCTTTCTCCATCGTCGCCGTAGCGCTTGTCAGGCTCCGGAGTGGTGATTTCGGGATGGTCAATTTGAAACTCCAGCGGCACACAGGATTCCTTGAACAGTGCAAGCTTGTCCGTGACGGTTTGGAGCTGTTTGTCGGAAAAGCACGCGCAGTAGCTTATGATATAATCGCCGCAGTTGTCGATACAATACTTATAATACGGCAGTTTCGGAATCTCAGCGTAGGTGCCCTGCGAGATAAAGCCTGCCATCTTGTTTTTGCTCTTGTCATAGGTTCCGTAGGAATACACCGTATCGCCGATTGCGATGTCCATGTGACCGAACTGATTGCCGGAAGGGTCTGTCAAATGGAGGTTGATTTCAAGATTTACCTTGTCGAAGTCGCTGTTTTCTTTGTTTTCAACAATGATTATTTTCTCAAATTTCTGATCCTCAACCTTTTTGTAGATGTCTTTGACCATGTTTTTGATTTTGAACGCCGTAATCAGGTTGGGCAGGGAAATATGCGTGCGGCGGCGCAAACGATCCTCCTCCAGCTCGGAGCGCGTCACCATGGCATAAAAATCGCCTAACAGCGTTATCGCGAAGATAAACAGATACAGTGCAAAAAAGTACCGCAACGATGCAATGTTTTCAAGCGGAGCTATCGCGAAAAGCAAGCCTGTCACAATTAAAACGATCGCGAACAGTGCGTTCATTATACCGCCTCTGTAGCCGTTCACGAAGCAGTTCACGCTGATTGCCGCTCTTACAACACCGACGACTACCGCGATAATGCCGATCAACACACAAGGCGCGATTGTAATGATCGAAAAATAATACTGCAATATAACCAGAACAACTGCAATCAGTATATAAACGAGCAATCCCAGGATGCCTGCCAGATACCTTTTTATCTGAAATCCCTGGATCATGAACGAAATGCCGCCCAACACCAGAATGCCGGAAACGATCAATACCATTAAATACTCAATAGTCTCATCCTCCATAAACAGAAGGATGACGCCCAGTACCGTAATGCCCAGCGCGGCTAAAAGCGTGACGAACGGACGCTGTTTTTTTACTTTTTCTTTCATTTGTTTTTCCTCCCTGAATATTCTGACTTCTTTGCGGTTGGGCAGGAGCTTTTTGCACAAAAGTGCCTGCACACACAGCAAATTTATCGTACAAATAAATAATAACACGTCCGGTTCTAATATTCAATTCCTGTTTAACAAATTTTGTCGAAATTCAGAGATTTCTGCCGGAAAAAACGGCATACTGCCGCCGCAAAAGCGGACGGCGATTATCCGCTGCTGTCTGAGGCGATAAAGGGCGGCTTGTTCCACCCGCGCTGCAAGGACAGCACCTCCACCTATTTCGACGGAATCACGAACATTCAGCCGATGACAGACGAAGAAATGACGGAAATGGAGCGCCGCGAGAAGCTTGAACAGAAGGAGAGCTATTACGAGAATCAGGCGGAAAAGAACAGAAGAATAGCCGAGCACAGCCTTGACGGGGACAATAAAAAAACCTACGCGCACAGGGCTGACGTGTTTGAGGAAAAGGCGGCTGAGATCGCCGAGAAGTTAGAGAAAACAGTTGAAAATTCGGGTGAAAGTGGTATAATAAGCTTATGGGATAACAGTATGGATTATAAACCTGTAACTCCAGAATCAATAGATAAAGTCCCTCTTTTGAATATTTTCAATGATGACGCTATGAATAAAGCTCACCAAGAAGCAAGCAGGAATTTGCTTAGAGAGGTAATGAAGCACGATGATTTACCTCTCGGCACAGAATTTTCAATTGTTTATGACGAGAATATGCAGCCGATAAAAGGGTGCGGTTATCGTCAAGGGGGAATCGGAAAGACTAAGATTGATAACCCCGGAATACCTTATCATGCTTTTCATAATCACGGAAGCGGGCAGACTTTTAGCATTCCTGATATTCTTAACTTTGCAGGAAAAGAAAATATGATTTCTCTTTCTGCTGTTGGAAATAATGGGGATTTGTATTTACTTATTTCAACAAGCATGAGTGATAAGCAGTCATATTTTGATTATTTGACTGTTTCTTTCAACGATATTATCTTCAAAACTGACAAACAAGAAGTAACATTAAATTGGTTATACTCTTCCAATAACAGCAAAATAGTCGATGAATACATCCATAGTCTTAACCCAAAGCAAAAAATCAACTAATATTCGCAGTTCTTGACAAGGTAAACGAGTACTTAATAGGAGCTGAAAAGTTTGGAATCAAATATATTAAGACCTGATTGGTTAACCGAAAAGAGAATTGAACAATTAAAAGACGCCCTTTTTGAGTATCCTAATATTCAAAGTGATCCGTTTAGAGACGATGAATATGTACTTGATGGAGCTATGAATTTAAAAAAACTATTTGCTCAACACGCCTATGATGTTTTAACAAAATATAATATTCCGTTTAGTTTACCGCCCTCGAATGATTGAGAGCGGTTTTCTCATGCCTGAAAGGTGGTGATTATGTGAAAATCAAAGTCAAAAAGGATTTCTACGACCGCGAAGCTGATTTCGCCCTGCGCAAGAAGGGCGCTGAATTTGAGGCGTCTGAAAAACGCGGCAGGGAGCTGATTGAAAAGGGCTTTGCCGAGGAAGTCAAATCTGAAAAGTAAGCGCTTTTGCTGTAACGGCAACGGCGCTTTTTATTTGGCACAGAATGAACAGCACGAACATCAGGGACAGCAGAAGGCGGCTGAGGTCGCTGAAAAGTTAGGAAAGACAGTTGAAAATTCGAGCGAAAGTGGTATAATAAAAGCAGCAGGAAACAGCACAGGTTCAGTTAAGGCAACACCGCACAATTCGCGGCGCACTCCTTGCTTGAATCTTGTT
>JBGUPW010000165.1:0-4114 GCA_045130495.1 Ruminococcus sp.
TCCTTCGGCGTGTAAATGTGCGCGTCAGTGACGGGCTCCTCCGCCGACTGAATGAGCGACGGGTCGGGGTAATTTGTGGGGTTGTCTATGTTTTCGGTCGTGCCGTCGGTGCGGTGGATCTTATATATAACGCTCGGCGCGGTTGTAATGAGGTCGAGCATATACTCGCGTTCGAGCCTTTCCTGAATGATCTCCATGTGGAGCAGTCCCAAAAAACCGCAGCGGAAGCCGAAGCCAAGCGCAACCGAGGTCTCGGGTTCAAATGAAAGTGCCGCGTCATTTAATTGCAGCTTTTCAAGCGCGTCCTTGAGATCGCCGTATTTCGCGCCGTCAACGGGATAAATTCCGCAGAAAACCATCGGCTGAGCCTCGCGGTAGCCGGGAAGAGGCTCTGCGGCGGGGTTGTCGGCAAGCGTTACGGTGTCCCCCACCTTCGCGTCGGCAAGAGTTTTTATCGAGCCTGTTATATATCCTACCTCGCCCGCGTAGAGCCCGTCGGTTTTTTCAAATTGAGTGGCGTGCATAAGTCCGCACTCGACAACGCTGAACACGCTGCCCGTAGCCATTAGCTTGAACGAGTCGCCCGGATGTATCTGTCCTTCTTTAAGGCGCACATAAATAATTACGCCCTTGTAGCTGTCGTAGTAGCTGTCGAAAATCAGCGCGCGCAAGGGGGCATTTATGTCGCCCTCGGGCGCGGGAATGTCGGTGACGATTTTTTCAAGCACGGCGCGGATATTTATTCCCGCCTTTGCGGAGATCTGCGGGGCGTCGGCGGCGGGTATACCTATTATATCCTCGATTTCGTTTATCACTCTGTCGGGATCGGCGCTCGGAAGGTCTATTTTGTTGATTACCGGGACTATTTCAAGCCCGCTGTCAACGGCTAAATACGTGTTCGCCAAGGTTTGAGCCTCGATGCCCTGCGAAGCGTCCACCACGAGAACCGCGCCCTCGCAGGCGGCAAGCGAACGGGACACCTCATAGTTGAAATCTACGTGACCGGGCGTGTCTATAAGATTGAAAAGATACTCGCAGCCGTCGTCGGCGTTGTAAATGACGCTGACGGCGCGCGCTTTTATTGTTATTCCGCGTTCGCGTTCAAGCTCCATATCGTCAAGAAGCTGAGCCTCCATGTCGCGTGCCGAAACAGAGTTTGTTTGCTCCAAAATTCGGTCGGCAAGCGTGCTTTTGCCGTGGTCGATATGGGCGATAATGCTGAAATTGCGGATTTTATCCTGAGGAAAAGGCATATTGATCCTCCTGTTCGTGATTCGGTAAAATTATTATAAATGATTATAACACATCGGCGCGATTTTAACAAGAAAAAATTGATTCGGTTTTCAAACTATATAGGAGTATGCTCCGCTTTCAAACTATAAAGGAATATGATCCGCAAAGAAAACAACCCCCGCGCGGAGAGTTGTTTTGAGTGAAAGGTTGAGAGATAAAGCCGGAAACACAAGTACAATATTTTAGAGGCTTCCATTGTAAAGCCAACAAGAGTTTTCGCAGGGGGAACATACTCCAAAGCATATCATCATTACGCATCCAAGCATTGCTACAGAGAAAGGAAAAAAGCAAGGCAACACCGCATGATTCGCGGCGCACGCCTTGCTTGAATCTTGTTCCGACAGACTGCCCAAAAAAATCTGATGAAAAAACTTACTTCGCAATTTGCACACCGTAATTATGCGGAATTGCCCTTATCATACCATAACTCACCGTACAAGCCAAAAATTCCCATATATATTTGTATAAAATACACAATGCGGAAAGCGATCTGCGAATTACATTTTTGTTACCAAACCGGTAACAAAAACGAAATATTTAAATTTTTACAGTTTGCACATATAAAAGTGAAAAAACAGAACATTAAAAGGGCTTTTTATTGCATTATCGGAATAATAAGCGGTTTCTTTGTAAGTGTTGTACAAAAAATCACTATTAGATTTGGTTGACATCACCAAAGAAAGGCGTTATAATCACGGGCAAATCCGAAAGGAGTAATGTGATTATGAAAACAGAAAGCAAAAGACATTTTGTAAAATCGTTCTGTGCGCTTTCAATAGCGTCGTTAATTCTTATCAGCTCGCTTGTGTCGGTTACAGCCGCGATCGCGGGCGGACCGATATCCGATCCCGCTTCGGCGCAGGTATCGGCTTCAACCGTTAAAAAAGTAATCCTTGATCTGAACGGCGAGCGCAAAACCGTAAGCTTTTCGGGCAAAACCGTAGGAGAGCTTCTTCTCAACGAGGGAGTAACCGTGAGCGAAGGTCAGATAGTTGTTCCTGCCGCGGAAACCGAGGTCACTCCTTATATGGTTGTCACCGTGCGCAGCGCCAAGCCTGTCAGTGTTAAAGCCGACGGAAAAACAAGAAAGGTAATGCTCGCTTACGGAAACGTTGTCGATTCTCTAAAGCTTGCAGGTATTCCCCTGAGCAGCGAGGACATCCTCAGCGTGGAGCGTTCGGCGAAAATCGAAGATATCGATTCTCTAAAAATCCAACGCGTTACCTATACTCAGAAAACCGAAACAGAAAAAATCCCCTTTGAAAAGGTGACTCAAAATTCCGATGAAGTCGAACCCGGTGAAACGAAGCTCGGCACCGAGGGCAAGGACGGCGAAAAGGAAATCGTAAAGAAGATAAAGCTCGTAGACGGCAAAGTGGCTTCCGAGACAGTTGTTTCCGAGAAGATTACAAAAGAGCCCGTTGACGAAGTAACTCTTGTAGGCACAAAGGGCGTCGGAGCGAACGGCGGAGTCGGCACGTTTGTAGATTCAAACGGAGTGACAGTCGCTTATAAGGAAGTATTCACAGGCTCGGGCACGGCATACACAGCTCCCGCCGGAGCGCTCACCGCTACAGGCGTACCGGCTTATAACGGCGGCGTGGCTATCGACCCCAACCTTATCCCCTACGGCTCCAAGCTTTATGTCGAGTCGACCGACGGCAGCATCGTATATGGTTATTGCACAGCGGTCGATACCGGCGGCTTCTGCGACGACGGCTCGGCGATCATCGACGTTTTCTATGATACATACGATGAGTGTGTCAACTGGGGAAGACGAGATGTAAACGTATATGTTATAGAATAATTTAAGAAAGTAATTGATTTCTTGAAAAAAATGCGCTATAATAAGGGACGGCACCGAAAAAGTGCCGCCCTTACTTTTTTTGAAAGGAATTGTACTATGAAAAGAATTATTGCCCTTATCCTTTGTTTGGGAATGTTTGCGGCTGCTGCGGCAGGCTGCGGCGGAACATCCAAGGAGACCGCAGCAACCGGTGACGAGGCGAAAAGCAAAAGCGTTTCAGACTATACTAATTCGTATGAGGGTCTGCTCAACTATCTTTCGGCGTGGGGTTATATAAATCCGCTTAAAGAGAACGAGGGAGTCACTTACACCAATATGACCGCCGAATTGATCGGAGCCAAGCAGGGCAGAAGATTTACGGCGATGAACACTAAAAACACAACAATAGAGATTTATGAGTATGAACTTGATAAGCTCGACGCTACCGCCGACGAGGTTAGAAGCTCTGTTGAAAAGAACAATACCTTCCAAAACCTCTTCGATGAAAAGGTTAAGGACGCGTATCTCACCAAGAACGGAAGATACATGATGATTTACAATGATACAAGCATAAACGACAATACAAAAGATACCGACGAAAACTACAAGAACAGACAGGAGTTTATCGAGAAGTTCCTTGAGTTCGACAAATAAATAAAAAGATAGCGGAGCAGGAAGCACATCCTGTTCCGCTTTATTAAAATAAAGCGAGATACAATATATAGAGAGTAAACAGGCAAAAATAGCCGTAAAACACAAGCTGAAAAAAATCGGAAAAATTTTTGAAAAAATTTTCAAAAAAGGCTTGACATTTGTCGCACTTAGTATTATAATAGCATTCGTTCGGTCGGCAAGAAACACTGACTCAAATGTGAAAACTCACCAAGAGGCAGTCACATTAATTGTCTAAACTGAACAAAGGACCTTGAAAATTAAACAACGAAAAGGAAGAAACCCGTAATGACTTTGAGTAAAAGATACTCAAAAAAATTACAGAGAGATGTACACTAAGATACATCGGTAAATTCACGAACG
>JBGUPW010000166.1:0-8038 GCA_045130495.1 Ruminococcus sp.
TGTTTGAGCCTGTTCAGGAGGGCACGGACAGAGTTGATATCGACATCGAGAGCAACGAAGGCAAAAAAGACTTTTTGCTTGAATACGAGTCAAAGCGTGTCGAGGAAGGCAAAAGCTACGTAACGGTTGACGGCGTAAGATTTATGTGTACCGATCCCGAGGAGCCCGACGAGGAGCAGTTGGCTTACATCACCGAAACCATGCAGGATATCGTCACGACAATAAGAACGGGCACGCAGAAGCAGATAGCGGAAAAGATTGATGTGCCTTCCTTTGCCAAATTCTATCTGCTCAACGAGTATTTTAAAACCTTTGATTTTGATGTTACCTCCGTTTACTTCTACTACAAGGACGGCAAGCTTTATGCGGGGCCGCCGTGGGATTACGATCTCGGCAGCGGCAACGCCAATCCCGAGTTTTCCTCACGCGCCGAGGGTACGCACAATCCCGAGGGTATTTTCTGCAAAAATAAAAACATCTACCGCTATCTCGGCGTTTACGACTGGTTCCATGACGAGGTAAGAGAGGTTTACCGCGAGCATTACGGTTATTTCAGCAGCATTTATGCTGACGGCGGTGTGCTTGACAGCGCCCGCGCACAGTATGCAGACGTGTTTGCCCGCAACTACAACGAAGCGGGCTGGAGAGTATCGAGGTGGTGGATCAACATCCAGATGCAGCCGTTTGAAACATACGAACAAAACTTTGAGTTTTTAAAGAACTGGTGCAAGCAGCGCAACAACTGGCTTTCCGATTACTACGGGCTTATTGAGCACGATTATATCCGCGGCGACGCCGACGGCAACGGCAAGGTTGACGTGAACGACGCGACCTATATTCAGCGTGTGCTTGCCGAGCAGGTTGAGGTTCCCGACAGAGAGAAGATGATTCTTCGCGCCGATGTTAACGGAAACGGGCTGTCTGTTGACGATGCAACCGCCATTCAAAGGTATCTTGCCGAGTACGGCAACGAGTACGGGATAGGTGAAATCGTCGCGGCGTAAAACAGAGCGTTTTATCATATAACAAAACTGTAATTAAAAAAACAGACAATAATCTTGAAATGAATGTGTTAAATATGATATAATTCTTTTCATCAATAATAATTGTGTGTTTATGAAAAAACTCTCAACAAAAGTTATGCTGCTCATATTTCACAGCGCAGTGCAGCGACTGATCAAGATTATGTTGGAAGGTTTGTTTTAACGAGAACGAATTTGGAGTGACCTGATATGCCATTATGTATGGGTTGTATGCAGCAGATAGGCAACAATAAAATATGCCCGTCCTGCGGATTTGACAATACCGAAAAGCAGCAGGCGCCGTTTTTGCCCTACGGCACGGTACTTGCGAACCGTTATATTGTCGGCGCTGGAATAGACGCAAACGGCGAAAGCACCCGTTACATCGGCTATGACAAGCAAACAGGCGATGTTGTTATCGTATGTGAGTTTTTGCCGATGGGTCTGTTCACTCGTGCCGAGGATGAAACCGAATTAAAGGTCAACTATGAAGACCGCCTTACGTTTACAAAAATCAAGGATGATTTCTTAAACTATTATCGCATTCTGTCCGATCTGCGCGATCTTTCCGCGCTCCTGAACGTGCATAATATTTTTGAAGAGAACAACACCGCCTACGTCATCGAGGAGGACGAAGACCTCATTCCGTTTGAGGAATACGTTGAGCGCAGCGGCGGCAGCCTTGAGTGGGATATCGCGCGCCCGCTGTTTATGCCTGTGATTTCCGCTCTTGAGGCTCTGCATAAGCGCGGAGTGGGTCATTATGCGATTTCTCCCAAAAATATGTACATCACATCTCAGGGAAAAATCAAGATCTCGGGCTTTGCCACCGAGAACGAGCGCAAGCGCGGCACGCCGCTTAAATCCCAGCTCTTTTCCGGAGCGGCTGCCCCCGAGCAGTATGAGGACAATTTCCCGCTCGACGATATCACCGATATCTACGGCTTCTGCGCGACGCTGTTTTACGCTCTGACAGGCCGTCAGCCTAAGAGTGCGCCTGAGCGCTTGAAAGACAGTCGGCTGCTTATGAGCACAAACACGGTCAAGAGATTGCCGCCTCATGTTGTGTCGGCTCTTGCCAACGGTTTGCAGGTCGAGCGCGAGAATCGAATCACCAATTTTGACGACCTTCGTTCGCAGCTTTCCGTGGCTCACACTGCGAAAGCGATCCAGGACGAAATATCCCGCACGGCGAGCATGAATCTTTCCAATGCGTCGGGCAAAAACAAAACCAAAAGCGGAATGTCTCCGGCGTCAATTTCGATTATTGCAGCAGCGATAACGGTTCTTGTTTTGGGGATTGTCGGAGCGTTCTGGCTTATGCAGAATCCGCTTGCGTCAATGTTCGGCAGCACTGTCACGCCTACTCAGGAGACAACCCAAAGCACCGAATGGACGGGCGCAACGGTTCCGAATTATATGGGCTTGACCTACGAGGAAGCGGTAAAAGCCGCCGAGAGCGACCCCTCGATCAAATTATTAAAGAACTACACCGACGAATACAGCGAGGAGTATGAAGAGGGTCACGTGATGATGCAAAACCCGCCCGCCGGTTCAAGGGTGACTGCAACCGACAGCGAAAGCGGTGTGTTGATCAGCCTTACAGTGAGCAAGGGCAAGCAAATGCGCGAGCTTCCCGATATCGAAGGACAGACGCTTGAAAAAGCATCGGAGTTGATTTCAGCTCAGGGTCTGCTCGGCACCGCAGAATATGTCTACAACGGCAAATACGCCGAGGGCATAGTTGTTGGCTACAAGGATAAAAGCAAGGGTGAAACCGTTGAATACGGCACCAACATTGTTTTGATAGTAAGCAAGGGCAAGGAGCCTGTTGCTACAGAGTGATTTGATTCAGGCTGACGAAAAACAAAAAATAACGCACCCTGTCGAAAACGATCGGCAGGGTGCTGATTTTTATTTTTCCCTTGTTTATCGGCTTGACTTGTACCCCGAATTAATCAGTGCTTCCTTAAAGCCTCACCGGAATGCCCTTTTCGTTCAAATATTTTTTCAGCTCGGGAACCGGTATTTCGCCGAAGTGGAAAAGTGACGCCGCTAAAACCGCGTCCGCTTTGCCCTCGGTGAACGCGTCGTAAAAGTGCTCAAGCGCGCCCGCTCCGCCGCTCGCTATGACCGGTATTCCGACTCTTTCGCTGACCGCTCTTGTAAGCGCGAGGTCGTAGCCTTTTTTCTGCCCGTCCTCGTCCATGCTTGTCAGCAGAATCTCGCCCGCTCCGCGTTTTTCGCACTCGACAGCCCACTTTACGGCGTCAAGCCCGACGGGCTTTCTTCCGCCGTTTATGTAAACCTCCCAGCTTCCGTCGCCTCTGCGCTTCGCGTCTATCGCCGCGACGACGCACTGGCTGCCGAATTTGTACGCCGCCTCGCTTATCAGTTCGGGGCGGTGCACCGCAGCCGAGTTTACGCTCACCTTGTCGGCTCCGGCTCTGAGCAGCGCGTTGAAATCGTCCACACTGCGAATTCCGCCGCCGACGGTGAACGGAATGAATATCGTGTCGGCTACCTTTTCTACCATGTCTATCGTTATATTTCGCGAGTCGCTGCTTGCGGTGATGTCAAGGAACACAAGCTCGTCCGCTCCCTGTTTGTCATACTGGAGCGCGCACTCCACGGGGTCGCCCGCGTCAACCAAATTTAAAAAGCTCATGCCCTTTACGACCCTGCCGTTTTTTACATCGAGGCAGGGGATTATTCTTTTTGCGTACATTTTTATTTTCCTCCCGTCAGTCCGGCAAAGTTTCTCAGAATTTTAAGCCCCGTTTCTCCGCTTTTTTCGGGGTGGAACTGAGTAGCGAAAACGTTCCCGTGCTCTATTGCCGCGTCTATCGTCACCCCGTATGAGGTCTGAGCCGCGACAATGCTTTTATCGGCGGCATTCAAGTAGTAGGAGTGGACAAAATAAACGTATGGATTTCCCTCAATGCCCCTGAACAGCTTTCCCTGCTTTTTTATTTCGAGGCTGTTCCAGCCCATGTGCGGGATTTTCAAGCCTTCGCCCGACGGTATCTTTGTAATGCTGCCGTCAAAAATGCCGAGCCCGGTCGCCTTGGGGCTTTCGTCGCTGCCGGGGAAAAGGAGCTGCAAGCCGAGACAAATCCCTAAAAACGGTTTTCCGCTTTTGATGAAATCCCTGACCGCGCCGGTTAGTCCGAACTCGTTCAGGCTGTCCGCTGTGTCTCCGAAGGAACCCACGCCGGGCAAAACTGCGCCGTCGGCTTTCAGGATCTCCGAGCGGTCGCGGGTCACAAAGCAGTCGCAGCCGATGTGACGGAACGCCTTGCTGACGCTTTGAAGATTTCCCGCGCCGTAGTCGATTATCGCTATCATATGATCATCTCCGAGAATAAAATTGATTTGTATATGCTGATTTTAACACAAGAGCTTAAAATTTGCAACCTATACAGCGGCAGATTTCATTTTTTCTTCAATAATTGAAAGAATCCTCTCGAAACGATTGAAATTTGCAGGATATTGTGATAAAATGAAATGGAAAGTGTTTTGATAGGGGGGATCGAATTGATTACGCATCTTCTTACACGAATTGATTTAATGATGAACAGCTTCTCAAAGGGTCAAAAACGAATAGCACTTTATATTGAGGAGCATTTTGATAAAGCCGCGTTTATGACTGCCGCCAAGTTAGGAGAGACCGTCGGAGTATCCGAGAGCACTGTCGTCCGTTTCGCAACCGAGTTAGGCTATGACGGATATCCCAAAATGCAGAAGGCGATGCAGGAGATGATCCGCAGCAGACTCACCTCGGTGCAGCGCATTGAGGTTACTTCAAGCCGCATCGGAAACGGAAACGTCCTTGACAGCGTGCTGATGCAGGATATCGAGAAAATCCGCCGCACGATCGAGGAAACCTCGCACGAGGACTTCAACCGCGCCGTAGATGAAATTTGCAAGGCAAAGCGGATATATATATTCGGCGTCCGCTCGACCGCCGCGATCGCCGGCTTTTTGGCATATTATTTTCAGCTTATTTTCGACAATGTTACGGTCGTCAACTCAACCGGCAGAACAACGATGTACGAGCATATTTTCCGCATGACAAAGGACGACATCATAATCGGAATATCCTTTCCGCGCTACAGCACAATGGCTGTTGAGGCGATGAATTTTGCCAGAAGCAGGGGCGCTCACGCGGTCGCGATAACCGACAGCATGGCTTCGCCGTTAGTGTCCTCGGCAGACTCCATTTTGATAGCGCGAAGCGATATGGCGTCGATAGTAGACTCGCTCGTCGCTCCGCTCAGCCTCATCAACGCCCTTATCGTGGCTACGGTTTTAAAGAAAAAGGACGAGATCAGCGAAACCTTCCGCGAGCTTGAACAGGTTTGGAACCGCGAGGGCGTTTATACCAATCACGAGAAAGACGAAAAGAATGAAATAAAAGAAATAAACGGGAACAATCGGAATGATAAGTAAAAAAACAGTTGTGATAGGTGCCGGAGCCGCGGGAATGATGGCTGCGGGCGCAGCCGCCGAAAACGGCGCTTCGGTCACGCTTTTGGAAAAGAATCCCAGGGTAGGGCGCAAGCTTATGATAACGGGAAAGGGACGCTGCAATATCCTTAACAACTGCGATATCCCGGCGTTCATCTCAAACGTGCCTGTAAACGGCAGATTTCTGTATTCCGCGCTCAACAATTTCAGCCCGGCGGACGCCTACGCATTTTTTGAAGGCATCGGGATCCCGCTCAAAACCGAGCGCGGCAACCGCTGCTACCCGCAGTCGGACAAGGCTGTTGACGTCGTTGACGCGCTGAGAAGATATGTGCTTGACAGCGGCGTAAAAATCGTGACGGACACCGCGCGTTCGCTTGAGCTTGAGGACGGCGTTATCGCGGGCGTAAAGGGCGATAAGCAGACATATTTTGCCGACAGCGTAATAATCTGCTGCGGCGGAAAAAGCTATCCGCTCACAGGCTCAACAGGCGACGGATACGCTCTTGCGGAGCAGGCGGGTCACACGGTAACCGAGCTGAAGCCCTCGTTGGTGCCGGTCGAAAGCGATGATCCCGACTGCAAATCAATGCAGGGCTTATCGCTGCGGAACGTCGCACTGAAAATCATTGACAATCAAACGCAAAAGCCGGTGTACACAGACTTCGGAGAAATGCTTTTTACGCATTTCGGAATGAGCGGACCGATGATCCTCTCCGCAAGCTCACATATAAGGGAAATAGTTCCCCGCCGTTACACCGCTTCAATTGATTTGAAGCCCGCGCTCGACTTTTCACAACTTGACAGGCGGCTGCAAAAGGATTTCTCCGAAAACTGCAACCGCGATGTTTCAAACTCGTTTTCAAAGCTGCTTCCGCGAAAAATAATCGTGCCGGTTCTCAAACGCTGGGGCGTGCCGTTTGACAAAAAATGCAACGCCGTAACACGCGAGGAACGCCGCACATTGTGCGAGATTTTGAAGAGCTTCACCGTGTCCGTAAGCGGATTCAGACCGATCGAGGAGGCGATAGTCACCTCGGGCGGAGTAAAAACCTCTGAGATAAATCCCAAGACGATGGAAAGCAAGCTCGTTGAAGGGCTCTATTTCGCGGGCGAGGTCATCGACGTCGATGCCTACACGGGCGGCTTCAACCTGCAAATAGCGTGGAGCACGGGCAGGCTCGCCGGAGAGAAAGCAAGCGTGACGCTTGACCCAATCCGCGGTCGTTGCCACGACGGGGCAGTTCGCGCTCCCGACCTTTGATTTATTTACGGGTTTGGTTCACGCGTTTTATGTTGATTGATTTGTTCGTTTCCTTTGGATCGCAGGGGCGCACCCGCGTGTGCGCCCGCGATCGCTGAATCAAACGTTTGTATTCCTATCAGCAATCGGACGGGGTAACAACGTCGGTGCAAGGATAATATCATCTGATTTAAGCGACTGCCCAAGGTTAACAGCATACAATTCCGACAACCGCCCAAGGAAGCTGCCACAACCCACAGCATTACAAATCCGGCGCTTGCGCCCCTTAACTCCACACTCCACACTACACACTCCACACTAATATATATAAATTAAGAAAGGGAATAAAAATGTCTATCGCAATCGCACTTGACGGCCCCGCCGGAGCGGGAAAATCCACAATAGCAAGACGTGCAGCGTCAGAGCTCAATTATATTTATGTAGATACGGGTGCGCTCTACCGTTCAATAGCGCTTGCCGCGCTCAAAAAGGGAATCGAGCCCGGCGACGCGGCGGAGGCTGAAAAGCTGCTTCCCGAAATCACCGTTGACCTCGCTTTTAACGGTAACGGCGAGCAGATCGTGCTTCTCAACGGCGAGAATGTTTCGGCTGATATCCGCACGCCCGAGGTTTCAATGGCAGCCTCAAAAATATCCGCGATTCCCACCGTCCGCGCGTTTTTGCTCGATTTGCAGCGCGGCATGGCAAAAACTCACAACGTCATCATGGACGGAAGGGACATCGGCACCGTTGTGCTTCCCGACGCTCAGGTGAAAATATTCCTCACCGCTTCTCCCGAGGCGCGCGCGGGCAGACGCTACAAGGAGCTTGTCGAAAAGGGCATGGACGTCAATTTTGAGGAGATTTTGCAGGACGTTATCACGCGCGACTACAACGACTCGCACCGTGAGACCGCTCCGCTGAAGCCCGCGCCCGACAGTGTGACCGTAGACACCACCGAGCTTGATTTTGAGCAGAGCGTAGAAAAAATTATTTCAGTCATAAAGGAGAACCTCTGATGGCACAGAATAAAGCGTTGTACACGTTCGGAAGGACGATCCTTTTTCCCGTGTATAAGCTGCTTTACCGTTTTAAGGTAAAGAACAAGGGAGCGGTTCCGCCGGAGGGCGGAGTTATCCTCGCGAGCAATCATTTGTCGAACGCCGACCCCGTGCTTTTAGGGCTTGCGGAAAAGCGCAGGCTCAACTATATGGCGAAGTCCGAGCTGTTCTCAAACAAATTCGCGGCCGGGATAATCACCGCTCTCGGAGCCTTTCCCGTCGAACGCGGAGCGGGCGACGGC
>JBGUPW010000167.1:0-11896 GCA_045130495.1 Ruminococcus sp.
AAAAAGAGCCTGCTTCTCCACTTACGGAGTAGCAGGCTCTGCGCTTTAAGCGTCTGGCTCGTCGCTGACTACGATCTTAAATTTTATTACGCCGAGTTTGGTTTCTTGCTTGCACTTGGTACAGTACAAAGGAAAATTAAGTAGTACGGTGTCTTCGTAGATTTTGATTTTGCTTCTGGCTCTGCATTTTGGGCATGGCAGCCAGAGTGATTCTCGCTGGGTTTCTATGTTTATCGCCTCTTTCATCGTTACTCTTTGATCATGAGATACTGTATTCTTCCCCCATAATGTTGATTTGAACGACTTTAGTAATATCAATCGTGCCCGGCCATTCGGTGAATAGAATCACAGCATCCCCCTCAAAATTGACCCATGGTAATCTGGACATTTTGATTGTACTTCCATCCTCAAATGTGAGATATGCACTGTTCATTAGCTCATCGTAGAAGCCGTACCATCCAACAGGATTTGCGCACATATTATCATGGCTAAGTCTCCATTCCGCGCAATTTGCTGACAGGCGAACGCTCAAAATTTTACATTGACCGTCGGTTGTCTCATTGTACAGAGCGATAGGCGATGCAAAATTCGCTGAAACAAAGACTGTTTCCTCGCCTCGCAGAATTGTAGTCCCGTAATCATGGGAGTAAACCTGATCACCGAGTTCAAACGCAGTCGGGTGTTCTGTTACAGTATAATCTTCTCCGAGGATTCGCATAGATTCAAAATCCAAACAGCGGACTGAAAAATACACCGGCATGGAGAAGTCCACATTATTTCTGCTGACATAGCTTTGAAGCATCAGGCTTTGCGTTTCTGTTTCGTAACAGCGTGACATGATGGCGGCTTTTGTTTGTTCCGGGTCTATTGCAGTAGTGTTTATTGCTGCTTCTCTCGCGTCTGTATTAGCAGCCAGCATGATCATTGCCGGATCAGCGAAGTTTTTAGATGAATTCTTACCTCGCTCGGAATCGTTCATCCAGTAGGTTTCCGGAATAGGTTTATTACTGGCAAGACTTACAAAAGCGGTCACGAAGCTGTCATAGATATAACTGCGGGCTTCTTCCTCCATGACCGGCGCAACGCTGAAATAGACAAGCTGATTTTCTCCCTTCTGGATTGAGGAGATCAGTTGAATATGGGGGACTATATCAGAAGCTGCCGTTTTATTGGTTTGGCCTGTTCCGGCATCAGTTCCGGTGTATTCCGAATAACCTTCCACGGAGTTGCTTTCAATCTGCAAGGCAGCTTTCAATTCAATCTGCCGTCTTTGGTGAATTGTATACCCAACGGCGCAGGCAGTCAAAAGTGCGGCTATGATTGCAGCAATCAGTACAATTCGCCACATTTTTCTGCTCGTATGGTGTTGATGGGGCTGGTCTTCCAGAAGACGTAGTGATTTTATAGTATCCAAAACATGATCTTCCCGGATTCCACCTACAGCACATAAAAGGATAATAGAATCTAACATAAGTTCTCCTTTCAGTCCTGGCTATCCACAATGGACGGCAAGGGAAAAGTTTTGTTTGCGACGGTGACGGAAACGAGCTCATGCACGTCAATGACCGATTCGCTGCGTCCCTCCACGGTATGGTACACTTTCAACAGTTGGCAACGGATAGCGTCATTCAAGAGAAAACGTCTTCCCTCCAATGGTGATGCTGACAACCTGATACAAATTGATCGTGCCCCGACCACAGGGGCAATTGTCTTTGACAATGTCTCCCTCCGACAAGCTGCTGCTCAGGGGCAGACCTACCTCCCGGCTGCTCCCGTCGGCAAAACGGATGACTGCACCGCGTTCCAGCCCTTCAATCACCGCAAGCCAGCTTTGCTCCATCTCCCGATAAGTCCGCTTCTCCGCTTCATCGATAAATTCATGGCTGCGATACATTTGGCTGACGCCATCGTGACGCAGAATCCAATTTATACCGGAGGCTGTAATCTCCGCACCCAAAAACTCGCCCTTGCCATAGGAGCCGTTTTCAAAGGGGACAGGCTCCGGGAACCAGACGACGCGAATAGCTTGCCCTGTACGCTCCACCTCCACGCTGCCGAATTGGCACACGATTTCTGCCTCGTTGTGATCCAGTTCATAATCAATATGATCCAACATCACAAAGCTCAGAATTGCTTTTTTGCCTTCCTCCAAGTCAAGCAGCGGGATGTCACATTCCGTCATCAAAGTCTGGCTCTCAGAATCGTAGCCATCGAGGACGTGCATGGTCATGGCTTCAAAGTAGCTTTCTCCGTCCAAAGTTGCGTGAATTCTACAGTAACGGTGACCGTTTAAAGGCAGCGTCTGTCCTGCCCAGTCAACTTGTTCCGATGACGTAAGGCGCTCAATCATCTCCGCTGTTACGCCATTAATCACTACCCAGAGCCGCTGGAATTCTCCATCGTTTATGGTGGACAGGATCGTAACCCCTTCCGTGGGTGTATTCTCCGGCTCTTCGGCCACAGGGTATTCCACATAGTCGGTCACGTCGTTTTCATCAATCTGGAGCGTGTTGCGGAGCTCTTCTTGACGCTGGCGTTGGATGCTCTTTCCAATCGCATAAGCGGTGGCCCCCATCAAAGCGGCAATGATCGCCGCAATCAAGATTACTCGCAATACTTTTTTGCTTTTATGCTGCTGATGAGGCTGATCATCGAGAAGGTGCAATACTTTGATCGTATCTAAAACACTTTCTTCCCTGATCTCCCCCACAGCACGCAAAAGGGTAACAGAATCTAACACAAGCCTTCCCCCTGTAAATACATGCGCAGTTTATTCCTTGTCCGATAGAGTGTTGTTTTCGTCTTGCTCTGGCTACAGCCCATGCGTTCTGAAATCTCGGCAACGGGGATTAAGAACCAGTATCGAGCAATAAACATTCTTCGTTCCGTGTCAGGCAGGCCGTTCACGAAAGCGTCAACCGCGGATTCCAATTCCTTTTGTTCAATCTCCTGGGCTGGATCGACAGGAGAAGAAATACATTCTTCCAGTTCGTCCAAGGCAAGGGGCATCTCACCCCCGCCCCGTTTTCGGGCATTTTTTAGCTTAAATCGGTCAATGGCAAAATTTCGTGTGATGTACCCCAAGAACGTCGAGAGAATAGAGGGACGCTTGTCCGGCATGGAGTTCCATGCGCTGAACCATGTATCGTTTACACATTCCTCCGCGTCTTCGTTGTCTGCGCAAATGTTATACGCGATAGTATGACAATACCTGCCATACTTGCGGTCTGTTTCAGATATGGCCTGATCAGAACGCTGCCAGTAAAGATCAACAATCGCTGAATCTTCCATACTGATCCTCCTTGTATAAGTGTTCTCAACCATATATTACGAATATCGACAAGATTGGTCACAGAGAAAAAAGAATTTATTTTTTCGGATTTTGCGAAGTTTCTTTTTCTAATCGTAATTATAACAGTTCTGCCAGATAATGCAAATTTTCACTGTATTTTTGTCAAGTTTTTTATAAGAGGCGGTTTTCAGTAAGCAGGAGTTCCATATCCATAGATCGGCGCGGTGGCGAGGTAGTGGCTGTTCTCAATGCAGGCGTCCCCGGCGTTGCCCTCAATGCTGTACACGATACCGCCCTCTACGCGCTCAACGATACCCACATGGTCGGCCAGACCGTCGCTCTCCCAATCGTAAAAGGCTATATTTTTTATTATTCCAACATCAAGCTGTTGGAGTTCCTTGGCGCAGGCCACTCCGAGCCAGCAGGTCGAATTTGCTGGCGAAAGAATCTGAGCGCATGCGCCTGTTAAGCTAAGGTTTATTTTAACAATGATAGATAGCTAAAAAAATGCCGAGATAGGCTTGTACTATCCCGTTTTTATATAAAAAAGGACGCGGCACCAAAGCACTACGTCCGAATGTTTATGATTTGAGGAATGTGTTTCACGGTGAAACACATTTCCAAAATCCGCCAGACTCACTTCAGTCTCTGCTTGTTATAAAGTCTTAATAATGATATAATAACATAAATCAAGGCTTTTTTAAGCAGATAAAAATAGAAAGGATTTATTACGGATGTTATGAAAAAATGGTTTCGACAGTACTGGCGAAAAGCACTTATAATACTGACAATAATTGTGTTTGCTCTCATTCTTATTATTGGTATTCCACTGTTCTTAAACTGGCTATATAAAACTCCTGCTCCTTTAGAATTCCTGCGTACAGAATGGGAGGCCGATGCTGCTTTGTCGTACTATGGTACAATTGTTGCAGCATTAATAACAATTTTAGGAGTTTTTTTGACTATCCAGTATTCTCAACGAAATTACCATGAGGATGCAAGAAACAAAGTACGTCCTTTTTTTGCAATTAAGATATTACGTTCTTCAATAAGACCTAATTGGGACTATGATGAAAAAGATGGGGATGGAATAGTAAGTGAAGGAAGGAAAAGTGGCTACTCTGAAGAAGATGCAAGAGATTACTATATTACCGTTTCTAATGGCATAATAAAGGGTCGAACTTATTGGACACGAGAACAACGAAAACTGCTCAATAGCGGTGGCGTTGCTACAGTTTTAGACGGAATGAAAATGCAACAAGTAGGATACTTGATCCTTCCCATCGTTGCAGAAAATGTTGGAAATGGCCCCGCTTTATATGTACGTTTTGCGTTTAATCGGAAGCAAAATGGTGGAAAGAAAAAATACTTCAGGCCAGTACCTGCCAAAACGGGAGACAAGATATCAATACATGTTTTCTTTGATTATGCAATGGAAGACAGCCAAGATTTAGGGGAGTATTCTATTGAAATTGAGTATCAAGACATATTTGAAAACAGCTATTGCCAAGCAATAACAGTAGAACTGAAATACGATTCGGAATTTGGTGATGTAGTTTGTGCCTCGTATGGCGGTGAGCAACATCTTGTTCATGAGATTCAGAAAACAGATAAGAATAATACTAACGAAAAATAATGACGCAAAGGACTTTATCTTGACTTGGAAGGATAAAGTCCTTTTGTTTTGTTAATACGCAGGTGTCCCGTACCCATAGATCGGCGCGGTGGAGAGGTAATGGCTGTTCTCTACACAAGTATCTCCGGCGTTGCCCTCAATGCTGTAAACAATGCTGTCCTCGACACGCTCCACGATGCCTACATGGTCGGCCAGGCCGTCGCTTTCCCAATCGTGAAAGATCAGGTCGCCGGGGCTTGGCTCATAGTCCCGGTACTGCCATTGATCGCGTTCCCGGAACCATTCCACATACGGGATCACGTTCAGCTCCTTCGGCAATACGCCTGCGTCCAGATAGCCGCACTGGTCGGCGCACCAGCTCACAAAAATTGCGCACCACTCCACGCGGTAGGAGTAGCCGTACCACTCGCAGTATTTAAGCCCGCCCTCGTTGCCGATCTGGGTCCGCGCCACGGCGACAATGGCGGTGTTCCCTTCCTCCATGAAGGAGCGCCCAATGGGATAATAGCGGAGAACGTGGGACACATAGGCTTTGTCTCCGTACCCTGACCAGCTGTACTGCTCGGCCATCATGTCGGAATACTCAATCGCGTTAAGCTCTGAATAACCGCCGTAGTTGGACAGTGCCCAGGAGATATAGCCGGAGCCGTAGTTGCCGTGTCGGAACGCAGACATTCCTCGATGTTCTAAGTAGCTGCGGTCATAATGCCGCCGTACTTTCGGAAGCGTTTCCATGCGTTATACAGCATTTCGGCGGAGTAGTGATATTGAGTCTTGCAGCCGCCGCGTTGCTCGACACCCCGCAGTCTGATCAGCTGTACTGCTCAGCCATCCTATCGGAATACGCAATCGCGTTAAGCTCCGTGTAGCCGACGTAATCGGACAGCGCCCGGGAGATATCAAATACTGAAAAATTCAAGGAGGGCCAGGATTGACCCTCCATTGATCCTGTAATACAGAGTAGTTTGTATTTTGTGCTTTTACCAATATGTTTGTGATGCCGTTATTTTGCCACGTTTATAATTCTCAAGCCCCGAGACCGGGCATAGTCCACAGTATATGCCGTGCCGCTGGATTGCTCCGTGAGATAACAAATGCAGAGACTGCTGTTATCAACAAGGTGCCTGTTTCGTTTGTGCATACAGCCGCTGTAGTATTCATTTGAGGTAAAGACAACCTTATCCGCCGCTGCCTTTATATGTTCAAACTCTTCTATATCCGCCTGCGCCCATCCCCGTGTTTGATCCTGACAAGGAAGAACAAGGATCAGCTTAATATCCGGGTACGCTCTTTTTAATTCAAGGACTGTCTGCGCTGCCAGCGTGTCAAAGTCCAAAGCTCCACCGGCTCCAAAATAACAGTAGCCCCTGTTCAATGGCTTCAATCAAAACCTGTTTTAACCGCTTTTTGATCTTTCGCTTCTGCAAAAACGGCATGTTCCTATGACCTGTAAAGCAAGCTGTCTGATCTTTAATTAGAATTACCCCTCATCCTTTGGAGAGAAATATAGCACAAAATTTCTGAATAGTACAGCTACAAGGACTAATAGCACACACGATTTTCCTATAATCATAGTACAGTTACAGGAACGGTGTGGTGATTGTATGCAGTTAAACGAAGCTGTCAGTGCAAGGCTGAAAGAGCTTTTACTGGAGCGCGATATGACACAGTACCAGCTCTATATGAAGAGCGGCGTGCCAAATCCTCCATTGGAAACATCGTGAATTGCGCGTATGATTCGGTCAAGCTCCGCTTGATCCATGAAATTTGCCAGGGCTTGAATATCAATATTTCAGATTTCTTCAACTCACCGTATTTTGACGAAGCAAATCTTGAACCGTAGTAGCCGGGGGCATTCCTCCGGCTATTCTTTTTTGCAAACAAAAAGGGCACGGCACCGGAGTACCGCACCCGAAAAACGCTGAACTCCTTTGCCGCGACGCAAATTCCTGTTCCTACAATGAGAAAGCAAGATGGAGAAAGCGTTTTTACCAAAGTAAAACACTTTCTCATTGTAGAAAACTATTGAATTTGCGTCGCAGAGGAATTATTACACGCGGAGCCTTCAAAAGCAACGGGAGAAATGCGTTTCACCGTGAAACGCATTTCTCCTACAGTCTCCTGAAATATGTATCATTTTGTCAAAATTACGAACGTCTTGTATTTTTTTGAAATTAATGATATAATTATTTAGTATTAATTTAACACGATGAGGGACACCGTGTTGTGTTGGGCAATTAAGACATGAACTGCGTTGTGTGGTAGAGGACAATCGAGGACAATCTTAGTCGAGGAATATAATATGATTCATGAATATTTGTTTTCAACTGATGAGAAACGTGAAGAAATAGAAAACTATCAACCGGAAAAAATAAGAGTTAGCGCTTTGTCGATAGAGAATACACATTGTTGGATTCTTACATATGAGGTAGATGGTGAAAATGAGACAAGTGCGAAAGTATTATCCGATGAAAACAAACGAATTTGCCAGAAATATCGACCAATAGTTTTAGCGAATGGAAGTTCAGCATACTACAACCAAAGACTTTTCCCGTTGATTAATAGATTTGAAAGAATGCTAAGGAATCTACTTTATTTGAAAAGTGTTATATCAATTGGCGATCCATCTATCAACAATATCTCCAGTTTAGAAGATAAAGCGCTTGGAGATGTTTTTGATATGCTGTTTACTGATGAACAATTCATAAACTCATCTAAAGGAATTATTAATAAGAAAACATGGAGATATACAAAAGCTGAAATACTATGTGCATTGAATGAGATACAGGAAAACACTATTTGGGACGCTTTATTAGGAAAAAACGCTGTTCCAGAATTACAAAAAAATTTTTCTCGCGTACGTACATATCGAAATGATGTAATGCATGCACACAACATTGACCATGAATCCTACTTAAAAGCAAAGCGACTGTTTAACACAATAAACACACAGTTAATTACAGAACTAGGGCTATTAGTAAATAAGGATCAGCCAGTAGCATCTGATGATGTATTTAATGAAACTCTTAAAAATGTGATTCATCGAGCAGACCTAACAGAAAAAGTTTCTTACTTACTTCAAGATTACGAGCGCATACAAGCAGAACATCAAAAGCAGATTGAAATGCTAATAAAAGAGACTGAAAAATACGAGGAGCAGAGGCAACAATTATTTGCACAGGTGGTATCAGACTGGGATAGGTCTGATACTATGAGACGTCAAATAGAAGATCTTGGTAAAGTCTTTGCAACAATGCGATAAATATTTGGTTCAAATAGTCAATTCAATGTTATTGGTTAATTCCAAAATGCCTTTATATGAGATCAAAAACACTAATAAAGGAGCATATATATGAATTATTATCATGCTGAAGGTCCTATTAATAATATTTGTCAAGAGCTATCTGATATTTTAGAAATAGATACCGAAGATACTAAATCCATTATTAATTTCTTGATTAATAATAAAGATATTTTAGGAAATGATGAAAGTGTGTTCATTAAGTATCAAAGCTTTCCCCCAGGTATGATGGGGCTAATGGTTTCTGGTGATAATTACTATATAAATATTAGAATAACAACAATAGTAGTTGCAGCTTTAATTCTCGATTTGTATATTACAAGAGGCGCAATGGCCACGATTCTTGGTATGTGCGGAGTACCCAAAACATCTATTGTAAAGATAAATGAAACAACCGGGGAAAAATGTATTCTTAAAGAAACCCTCATGCGTAAAAGCAAACGTGGTGATCAGAATATACTAAGTAGTTTTAATGGTAAATGCTGTAATAATAACATGAATTGTCAATATCGGGATGGTGACAATTGCACTTGCAAAAGAGAAAACGTTTTAGCCATTTTCCAGAAGCTAACAGATAAGAATATATTTAAAGCAAACGGTGATTTTTATGATTACCAATGGTGATAATGAATGCTTAAAAGAACTATCAGAAGAATCGCTTTTAAGTTTTAACGATTTAGTTGGAAAAACTCCGTTTTCTTTCTTTAAAGATTTTACACACCCTGTAGTAATATTTAAATACTATGAAGAATTTACTGATAGATTAATTAATGACATTTGTAGTACTACCCATCAGAAATTTGAAACAAATTTTGAGTATTTGGTAAATCCAAATATTAATGCTGGTTGTAGACTTAAAGACGGGAAAAACAAGATTTTTGTCTATGAAGGCACAATACTATCTCTTTATGCTTATTCGTCAGTTTTATCATGCAGCTATAACACAATATCTGCAAATGTTGATACTAGTAAATACCATATAGTTCATAATATGGACATAGAAATGCAATATGCTAATTATCCATCTATAACAACTTCACTTCTTGTTTCGAGTATACCAGAAGAAAATGTGATTGCTGAATACATTGCTATGATCGCAATCAAATTTGTTATTTTGCATGAAATTGGACATATATTAAGTGGGCATTTGTTGTACCGTCATAAACGTGGTGAGATAATTGCAAGCTTTTATATGTCAGAAACAAATTCTAGCATAACCGATAATTTGGATTTGCAGACGATGGAAATAGATGCAGATAGTTTTGCAATATGCCAGATTCTATCTTTATTAGAAACCGAATTATTAGAAGATCAATTATTACTCCAAACAGTAAAAGATATTTCAGAGATATATAAGATCATCGGATGCGCAATCCAGTGTGTTTTTTATCTAATAGGAATACTTAACAATCAGTGGTTTGTTGATTATCCATCTTCTTGTTCGCATCCGCCGGCTCTTACTAGAGTAAATTTGATTTTGGATACTTGCCGTAACACAATATCTGGAAAAGATGCAGATAAAAAATATGGATATATTCTACAAGGTATAATAATGGCGCAGAAAAACTTGTGCGATTATTTCAACAAAGACTTTCATAATCCAGAACAGTTTGTATTAGATGTTATTGGGAAAAATGAATATGGTATAATGTTAATTAAACGTTGGCGAGATTTAAAAAAGGAAATTTTATGTTATACGGCTCTCCCATCTGTATAAATGGATTCAATCCTAACGTAATTATCGTTCTTTATTAGGATGTATATCACCGGTAGAACAACTGATTAGGACATAAAAGAACGATCTATAGTTTAATCAAACGATCATGAAAAGGAATAATTATATGATATTTTCGTGAGATGGGGTCCAGTCATTTGACTGTACCCCACTTGCAGTTTAATGGAAAAGGGTATTATATAGATATTTACTTTATTTGTATGCAGGGCATCCGTACCCATAGATCGGTGCGGTGCCGAGATAGTGGCTGTTCTCAATGCAGCGATCTCCAGCGTTGCCCTCTATGCTGTACACGATACCGTCCTCCACACGCTCAACGATGCCTACATGGTCGGCCAGGCCGTCGCTCTCCCAATCGAAAAAGATCAGGTCGCCGGGGTTTGGCTCATAGTCGCGGTACTGCCATTGATCGCGCTCCCGGAACCATTCCACATACGGGATCACATTCAGCTCCTTCGGCAGCACGCCCGCGTCCAGATAGCCGCATTGGTCGGCACACCAGCTTACAAAGATCGCGCACCATTCCACACGGTAAGAATAGCCGTACCACTCGCAGTATTTCAGCCCTCCCTCGTTGCCGATCTGCGTCTGTGCCACGGCTACAATGGCGGCGTCGCCCTCGGCCATAAAGGAGCGCCCAATGGGATAATAGCGGAGAACGTGGGACACATAAGCTTTGTCGCCGTAGCCCGACCATCCGTACTGCTCGGCCATCATGTCGGAATACTCAATCGCATTAAGCTCTGAGTAGCCGCCGTAGTTGGACAGCGCCCAGGAGATATAGCCGGAGCCGTAGTTATAGCCTTGCAGAGCCAGTGAGATACCGTCCAGATCGACGGGACTATCCACACCAGCCATGTCGAGGACTTCGGCAAGCGTCTGGACGCCGACCTTGATGGAGTATTCGGGATCGGTAATGCCGCCCGGCTCACGGGGATACTCGGTATTGTATCCACTCTCCGAGCATTGCATGGGGTCGCTGGTCTGGCCTCCGCTTTCCTGCATCATCACGGCGGCAATCAAGTCCTCATATTCGGGGATGCCAAACTCTGCGGCGTATTGCCGGATCAGTGGTCGGTAGCCCTCCACGTCCTCACTGACAGGCACAAAGTTATCGCGGCCTTTGCCGGTGCTTGTCAGCATGGAGGCCACACCCATAACCACAACAAAGGGGATCAGGATCAGAATAAGGATGCCCGCTGCATAGATCAGCGTTTCCCGGCTGGGCGTGAGCGCTCTGCTGACTGCGACACTGAGCGCTTTTATGACCTTGCTGCCGGTGCTGACTGTACCGGTAGTCAGTTCCTTGACCGCTTTCTCTCGGGCGGCTTTCCGGCCCTGTTCTTTGATGAGCTGTTTCTTTGCGGTTTTGATTGAGGAAGTATTACGGGGCAGCGCCGTCTTACGCTGCCCCGTGACCGTGATGGGAGATTTTACGTTTTCTCTGACTTTAGGCCGGAGGCGTGCTTTGCCACTTTCAGTCTCGTTCTTTAGTGTGCTGACCGCAGGTGCTTCGCCGGCCTGTATGAGAGGCACAGCTTCTTTTTCACCCTCAAGAAAGCTCTGGAGCATCTGCTTTTGAGGCTTTTCGGCTCTGGGAGCCGGTGCTTCGATATAATCCGTTTCACGGTGAAACGCATTTGGGCTCTGTTCGGCTTTGGCCTGCCGGTACTCCTTGACGGCCTCGCGGCGCATACGCTCTTGAGGTGTCGGTGGCTTGGAAGCTGGAGCTTCGGTGTAATCTGTTTCATGATGAAACGCATTTTTGCTTTGCTCGGTTTTGGCCTGCCGGTATTGCTTGACAGCTTCCCGACGCATACACTCCTGGGGTGTCTGAGCTTTGGGAGCCGGTGCTTCATTGTGGGTATACCGTTTCGGCGCCGGAGCTTCTGCTCTGGGTGTATCTGCATTTCGCATGGAGCCAGGAGAAAC